>JBFGDF010000051.1:0-18600 GCA_041580775.1 Gemmatimonadales bacterium | reverse complement strand
GGTCCCCCGCCGTGGGCTCCGCCTCGGTCGGCAGCGGGCCGTTGCCGACCCGGGTGGTATAGGCCTTGACGACGCCCAGGACCGCGTCGATCACGGTCGGCCCGATGCCGGCGCCGACCGTCGCCCCGCCCGCCGTCGTGTTCGACGACGTGACGAACGGATACGTGCCGTGGTCCACGTCGAGCAGCGCACCTTGCGCTCCCTCGAGCAGTACCCGACGGCCGGCCCGGAGCGCGTCCCACGTGAGCCGTCCCGTATCGGTGGCGAGGGGAAGAATGCGAGGGGCGAGGCGGCGCAGGAGCTCGGCATGCGTGTCGGCATCAACCCGGTCCTCCGCGTCGAGAATCGCGAGCCAGCGGTTGGCCCGTTCCACGCGCGCCGTGACCAGCGTGACCGCCGCGTCGAGATGGCGAAGATCGCCAACCCGCACGCCGCGTCGGCCAGACTTGTCCTCGTAGGCCGGGCCGATCCCCCGACCCGTCGTGCCGATGCGCTGGACCTGCTCCATCGCCCGGTCGAGCTGTTTGTGGTACGGCAGGACCAAATGAGCCCGATCGGACACGACTAGCCGGTCGGCGATCGCGATGCCGCGCGCCGTGAGCTCGTCCATCTCGTGCAGCAGGGTCTCGGGATCGAGGACGACCCCATTGCCGATGACGCAGCGGGTGGCCGCGTGGAGAATGCCCGACGGGATCTGGTGCAGCACGAACTCGTCGTCGCCCGTGACCACCGTGTGGCCTGCGTTCGCCCCCCCCTGATAGCGCACCACGAGATCGGCGCGCTCGGCGAGCACGTCGACGATCTTGCCCTTCCCCTCATCCCCCCACTGAGCACCGACGACCACGACGCACTGACGCTTGGGACCGAACATCGGAACCTCGCGGTGGCAGAAAAAAACCCCGGGGGCCACCCGGGGTACCTCCGAGAGAAGCTAGTGACCCGGCAACCAGGGGTCAACGCGGTGCCGGCCGCACCTCGCCGAGCTGCGCCGCCCGCAGCAGCGCGGTGAGCCGCGCGCGGTCCGCCGCGGGCAGGTCCGCGAGCGGCGAACGCACGGGACCGCCGGTGAGCCCCACCGCGTCGACGGCGGCTTTCACGCCCGGAACGCCACGCTCCCCCACGATCGCCTTGTTCAACGGCGTCAACCGTTCCTGCGCCGCCCCGGCCGCCGCGCGGTCCCCGGCCGCAAAGGCGTTCCAGACCTCGAGCGCCAGCCCGGTCGCGACATTGGCCACCGCCAGCACGCCGCCGGCGGCCCCGAGCTCCAGCGCGGCATACCACTGGGTTCCCGATCCCATGAACATGTGCCAGGCCGGGGCCGCGGCCCGATACGCGGCGAAGTTCTTGAGATCGCCCGACGAGTCCTTCGCCCCGGCGATCATGGGGTGGTCGGCCAGGGCGGCGACGAGCTGGTCGGACAGCGCCACGTGGGTGTACTTGGGCATGTTGTACAGCAGCACCGGCACCGGCGAGGCGTCTGCCACCTGACGGAAATGCGCGATCAGGGCCGCGGCGGACAGCGAGGCGCCGTAGTACGACGGCGCCCGGACGAGCACCGCATCCGCCCCGAGATCACCCGCGACCCGGCACGCCGCGATCGTGGCACGCGTGGACTCCCGACCGGTCCCGACGACGAGCACGCGGTCGTCCGGCACGACGTCGCGCAGCCATTCGACGATGGTCCGGAACTCGGGTTCATCCAGCAGTGCCGCTTCGCCCGTCGACCCCGCCGCCACCAGGCCGTGCACCCCAGCCTCGAGCAGCGCCCGGCCGTTCGCCCGGAGCGGCACCGGGGCCGGATCCCCGGTGACCGGATCGAACGGCGTCACGACCGGAACCAACAGGCCCCGGAGCGCCGTCACCGGCCCCTCCGCCGCTTCGGTTGGTCCTCCTCTGCCTCCCCATCCTCGGGCGCGAGGGTCCGCGCCACTTCGGCCCGGAGCACCCCCGCCTCCACGAGGTCCTCCGCGTGCTGCTTGAACGTCTGCGTCCCGTGCTGCTCGCGCCCCGCTGCAAGCAGCTCCGGGATCTCTCCCAAGCGGGACGGGTCGCGCAACCGCTCGTGCACCTCGGGGGTCTTGCGCAGCACCTCCATGAGGACGTTCCGGCCCTCGCCATCGGCCTTGGGCATCAGACGCTGGACCACGACGGCCACGAGGGCATCGGCGAGCCGCAGGCGCACCAGGTCCTGCTCCGCCGCCGGCACCAGCGCCACGAGCCGCGCGCACGCCGCCACCGAACTGGTGGCGACCGTACTCGCGATGACCAGGTGGCCCGTCTCGGATCCCTCGAGCGCTGCCTCGAGCATCGCGGCATCGTGCAGCTCGCCGATGACCACCACGTCGGGGTCCTGGCGCATGATCGCCTTGAGCCCGCTGGCCACGCTTTCGGTATCCACCCCGATCTCCCGCTGCGTGACCGACGACTGCAGATCGCGGTGCAGGAACTCGATCGGATCCTCCAGCGTGACGATATGCTTGTTCAGGCTGGAGTTGATGTGGTGGATCAAGGCGGCGATCGTGGAACTCCGCCCGCTTCCCGGCCCCCCGGCCACGACCACGAGACCGCCGTCGGCTTCGGCGATCCGCGCGAGCACCTGCGGCAGATGCAGCCGGTCGAGCGTGGGGACGTCGAATGGGATCACGCGCATGACAACCATGAACGACGACCGCTGGCGCAGGATGTTGACCCGAAACCGACCCACGCCGGGCGCACCCCAGGAACAGTCGAAGTCCCGAATCTGGTCGATGCGCTTGCGGTCCTCCTCGCTCGGGATCATGCGCAGGGCGATGGCCCGCGTCTGCTCCGGCGTGAGCCGCTGCTTGGTGAGCGGGCGCAGGACACCGTCGATCCGCGCACGGAACACGTCGCCCGCCTTGATGTGGAGGTCGGACGCCCCACGCTCGACCGCGGCCTTGATGATGTTCTCCATCGTCTAGTAGCCCAGATCCAGGTTGACGATATTCTTGAGCCGCCGGCCGTCGCGGTACCGGCGGACGTTGTCGACGAGCAGCGCGGTTTCCCGCGCCCAGAATCGGTCGCTCACGCCGCTGGCGTGCGGGAACACCAGCGCTCTGGGGTGCACCCACCACGCGGCATCGGCCGGCAGCGGCTCACGCTGGAACACGTCCAGCGCGCACGTCGCCACGTGTCCCTCGTCGAGGGCCGCGAGCAGCGCCGTCTCGTCGAGCAGCTCGCCGCGCGAGACGTTGATCAAGCAGGCTCCGCGCGGGAGGGCGCGGATGACGGCGCCACTCACGAGGCCCCGCGTGTCGCGCGTATGGGGCGCCGCGAGCACGAGCACGTCACTCCGGGCGGCGAGCGCCACCACGTGGTCGGTGCCGCGGACCCACGTCACCCCCCGCGGTCGGGCCCGCCGGGGATGGCGCCGGACGGCGGACACCCGCATCCCGAGCGCCGCACAGCGCCGTGCCACCGCCCGCCCGATGCCCCCGAGCCCCACGAGCCCGACCCGGGCCCCCGCCAACTCGCGGACCGGCACCGACCCATCCGTGAAGGCCGCCTTGGCCCAGCGACGCGCGGCCTGCGCCCGCACCGCATGATGGAACCCACGCAGGCAGAAGGCGATCGCGGCGAGGACCCAATCGGCCACCGGCTCGGCGTGCACGCCCGCCGAGTTCGTCAGCGTCGCGCCGCTCGCGCGGAGCGCCGGCGTGATGCTGGCACCGACCCCGGCCGCCGCCGAATGGGCCCAGCGCAACGTGGCGCGAGCCGCCTCCGCCACGTCGGCCGGGATCCCCCACCCCACATAGACTTCCGCCCCGGCGGCCGCGGCGACGGCTTCGGCGCTGCCGGTGGCACCGTCCCCATCGCTCGAGGCCAGCGCGGCCACGGGACGGACGGTCCACCCGCGCCCGAACGCCCGTCGGACCGCATGCACCGTCGCGTCGGGCACGCTCCAGACGGGGCGGGTCGAGGCGAGATCGACG
Organism: Gemmatimonadales bacterium; assembly: GCA_041580775.1. Taxonomy (GTDB): domain Bacteria; phylum Gemmatimonadota; class Gemmatimonadetes; order Gemmatimonadales; family GWC2-71-9; genus JAOTWJ01. The sequence continues at coordinate 14,650 of JBFGDF010000051.1, read as the reverse complement.
ACGGCCACCCTCACTCGTTGATGGACAGCCGGTAGGTGCTGGTGGCACGCAGCAGCGCAAGCCGCGCCTCGTCGTGCTGGTGGGGCTTGCCGCGCACGGTCGCCGTCAACACCACCCGTCCCTCCCGCGCCGGCTCGACCCGCAGGTCCGCCACCGCGAGGCCGCAGGCCTGGAGTATCTCCTCCACCCGGCTCACCTGGTCCGGTCCCCCGGGGACCTCCACGGAGATGGTCGATTCGACGGCGCGGCGGCGCACGTGGCCTTCCAGCCAGCCCAGGCCGCGCAGCACGAGGAGCAGCAACAGCGTCACACCGACGCCCTCCAGGACGGCCCCCGACCCCAGCGCCACCCCGATCGCCGCGACGACCCAGATCGTCGCGGCGCTGGTGAGGCCCGTGACGGCCCCCCGGGAGTGGAGAATCGTGCCGGCGCCGATGAACCCGACCCCGGTGACGATCTGGGCGGCGAGACGAGCCGGATCGCCCCGACCGTCGGCCATCTCGATGGACAGCTGCGTGAACAGCGCGGCGCCCACACAGATGAGGATGTTGGTGCGGAGCCCCGCCGCCTTGCCACGCAGCTCGCGCTCGAGGCCCACCGCCCCCCCGCAGACCACGGCAAGCAGGATGGCGCCCAGCAGATCGAGCCGGAGCAGCTCGACGAGTTCCGGCCAGAGTTGCGTCAGGAACGTATGACCACCTCACTCGCGGGAAGCAGGCCCATGGCCTCGCGCACGGTCCGCATCGTGTCACGCGCCAGTGCGCGAGCCCGGTCGGCGCCATCCGCCAGCACCTCCCGCACCCGATCCGGGTGCTGCGCGAACTCGAGCGCCCGCTCGCGCATGGGCGCGAACGTCCGGACCATGTGGTCGGCCAGGACCCGCTTGCACTCGAGGCAGCCCCACGCCGCGCCTCGGCAGTTCGCCGCCACCTCGCGCACGGTGGCCGGCGGGGAGAAATACTGGTGCAGCGTGTAGAGGTTGCACTTCTCCGGATCGCCCGGGTCCTTCCGCGTCACGCGGGCCGGGTCGGTCTTCGCAGGCCGTAGCAGCTCCCAGACACGCTCCGGCGGGTCGAACACCCCGATCGTATTCCCGAGGCTCTTCGACATCTTCGCCTCGCCGTCGAGCCCGAGAATGCGCCGCACCGTGCCGACGTGAGGCTGCGGTTCGGGGAAGAAGCCTTCGCGGTAGCGCGCGTTCCACCTGCGGGCGATCTCGCGCGCGAGTTCGAGGTGCTGCACCTGATCGTCACCGACGGGCACGACGTCCGCGCGGTACAGCAGGATGTCCGCCGCCTGCAGGACGGGGTAGTTGAGCAACCCTGCCCGCACGCTTTCTTGTCGCTGCGCCTTGTCCTTAAATTGCGTCATCCGCTCGAGCTCGCCGAGCGGCGTCACGCTGGTGAGCACCCACGCGAGTTCGGTGTGCTCCGGCACGTGCGACTGCACGAACACCGTGCTGCGCGCCGGGTCGATGCCGGCCGCGAGGAGACCCACGGCCATCTCCAGCGTCCGTGCTTCAAGCTGGCCGGCATCGTAGTCCTGCGTAATGGCGTGGTAGTCCACGATGCAGAACACGCACTCGTGCGTTTCCTGCAGCGCCACCCAGTTGCGCACGGCACCGAGATAGTTGCCGATGTGCAGCTCGCCCGAGGGCTGAATGCCGGAAAACACGCGCGCCATGGCCACAAGCTAGGGACCGAGGGGAAGGGTCGCAAGATGGCTCAGCATCACGAGTTACTGCGAGCCGCCCTGGTGGCGGCGGAGCGTGCGACCGACCTGATCCGCCGCGCCGTCCGCCCCGCCGCGTCGGCATGGGGGCACAAGGGACCCCACGATTTCGTCACGGACGTCGATCGCGCCGCCGAGCGGCTGATCGGCGAGACGCTGACGGCCGCGGCCCCGCACTCCGTCGTGCTCGGCGAGGAGTTCACCCCGGACCTTCGCAGCGACGCGCCCATCACCTGGGTCGTCGATCCGCTGGACGGCACGACGAACTTCCTGCACGGCTACCCGATGTACGCCGTCAGTATCGCCGCCGTCGTGGCGGGGGAGCCGGTGGCCGGCGTCGTCAGCGATGTCACGCGCGGGTGCACGTACCAGGCGACGGCTGGGGACGGCGCCTGGTGCGACGGGCGACGGCTCCGCGTCTCCGCTCTCACCGACCCGGGACGGGCGCTGCTGGGCACCGGCTTTCCGTTCAAGGCGCCGGCCACCGCCCAGCTCGACGCGTACCTCGAGCAGTTCCGCCGGATTCTCCCCCGCACGAGCGGCGTGCGCCGCGGGGGGTCCGCCGCGCTCGACCTGGCGCACGTGGCCGAAGGCCGGCTCGACGGGTTCTGGGAATTCGGGCTCAGCGCGTGGGACATTGCGGCGGGCATGCTGCTCGTCCGGGAGGCCGGTGGCCGGGTGACGGATTTCGCCGGGCGCCCGCTGCCCGTCGCGGCGGGCAACGTGGTCGCCGGCGGACCGGCCGTCCACGCGTGGCTGCTGGGGATGCTCGTGCCGGGCGCCGCCGGAGCGACCGGCTAGCGTTACGCCTTGACGCCGGCCGTGGCCAGGGTGAGGATGCGCGGCCCCGGCTCGTCCACGACGACGGTGTGCTCGAAGTGGGCCGACAGCGAGCCGTCCCGCGTGACGACGGTCCACTTGTCGTCCAGGGTGCGGATCTCCGGCCGACCCATGTTGATCATCGGCTCGATCGCGATCGTCATGCCGCGCGTGAGCCGCACACCCCGTTTGGGCTTGCCGTAGTTCGGCACCTGCGGTTCTTCGTGGAAGCTCGTGCCGATCCCGTGACCCACGAGCTCGCGCACGACGCTGAAGCGCGCCGCTTCCGCGACCCGCTGTACCGCATGTCCGATGTCGCCGACGTGGTTGCCCACCGTGGCCTGGGCCAGGCCGGCGTCGAGCGCCTCCTGCGTCACCTGCAGCAGCCGCTGTACGTCCTCGGCCACCGGCCCGACCGGGACCGTGAGCGCGGAGTCCGCGTGCAGCCCCTCCAGCTGGACGCCGCAGTCGACACTGAGGATATCGCCCTCGCGCAGCACCCGGTCCGGCGCGGGAATCCCATGCACGACTTCGTGGTTGATGGACGTGCACAAGCTCTTGGGAAACCCGTACAGCCCCTTGAACGACGGGCGCGCGCCCGGATGGCCACGGATGAACGCCTCGGCGAGGTCGTCGAGCTCGGCCGTCGAGACGCCGGGCCGCGTGTGCTGCGCGACCAGTTGCAGCGTGTCCGCGACGATGGTGCCGGCCGCGGCCATGACGTCGATCTCCCGGGGGGACTTGATCGTGATCACCGACCGACCGCCAGCTTCACTCGTTCGGCGATCTCCTCGACGGTGCCGATGCCGGCCACCACGGAGATGAGGTCGCGCTCCCGGTAGTACGCCACCAGCGGCGCGGTCTGCTCGCGATAGACGCCGAGGCGCCGCCGGAACGCGTCGATCGTGTCGTCGCTCCGCCCTTCCAGGGCCGCGCGGCGCCGCATGCGGCGCACGAGCTCCTCCTCGGGCACGTCGATCAGCAGCACGCGGTCGACCTGCTGGCCCCGGGCATGCAGCAGCCGGTCCACCGCTTCCGCCTGGCCCGACGTGCGGGGAAAGCCGTCCATGATCAAGCCCCGGGTGGCGCCGGGCGACTGCAGCACTTCCTCGATCAGGCCGAGGATAACCTCGTCCGGAACGAGCAACCCCTGGTCGTAGTACTCCTTCGCCTTGGTCCCGAGCGGCGTACCGTCCTTCATGGCCGCCCGAATCAGGTCGCCCGTCGCGATCTTGGGAACGTTGAGCCGGGTCGAGAGCAGGACCCCTTGGGTACCCTTTCCCGAACCCGGCGCACCGAGGAGGATGAGATTCACGCGTACATCCCTTACATGTAGCGCCGCCGGCCGCGGAACTTGATGCGGCCCTGCTTCATGAAGTCGTCGTAGTGCCGCAGATGCAAGTGCTGCTGCATCTGGATCCACGTGTCGAGCCCCACGCCGACCACGATCAGGAGCGCCGTTCCGCCGAAGAAGAACGGCACGTTGAACCAGTCAAAGATGAAGAACGGCAGCAGCGCGATGAGCGTGAGGAAGATCGCGCCCGGCAGCGTCACGCGGCTGAGGACGTCGTCGATGTAGTCCGCCGTGGCGGCACCCGGTTTCACGCCGGGGATGAAGCCACCCTGCTTCTTCAGGTTCTCCGCGAGGTCCACCGGATTGAAGATGATGGACGTGTAGAAATACGTGAAGAAGATGATCAGCAAACCGTACGTCGTGTAGTACGCCACCGAGCCGGGTCGGAACACGTCGGCGACGCCCCGCAGCCACGGGACGGTCGTGAACGCCGCCAGCGTGCCCGGGACGATGATCAGCGACTGGGCGAAGATGATCGGCATCACGCCCGCGGAGTTGATGCGGATCGGAATGAACGTCTTCTGGCCTTCGCGGATCCGTCCCCGCCCCATCACCTTGCGTGGGATCTGGATCGGGATGCGCCGCGCGGCCACGGTCATGGCGATGACAGCGGCGACGACCGCGACCATCACCACCGCGAGCACGACCAGGCGGGGGAAGGTGATGATGCCCGTCTGGACGAAGCCGATCGTCTGGAAGAAGCCCGGCATCATCCCTTCCATGATCGAGAAGAAGATCATCAGGCTCATGCCGTTACCGATGCCGCGCTCGGTGATCTGCTCGCCGAGCCACATGATGTAGATGGCGCCGGTCGTGAGCGTGAGCATCGTGAGCGCCCGGAAGCCCCAGAGCGACTGCATCGCGACGGCATTGAGCGACTCGGTGAAGATCGCGAACCCGTAGGCCTGGCCGAGCGCCAGCGCGACCGTCATGTAGCGCGTCCACTGCGTGATCTTTTTCCGACCGTCTTCTTCCTTCTGCAGCTTGTCGATCGTGGGGAAGACCGCGCCGGCCAGCTGGAAAATGATCGACGCGGAGATGTAGGGCATGATGCCCAGCGCCAGCACGGTGGCTCGCGACAGTCCGCCGCCGACGAACAGGTCGTAGACGCCGAACAGCGTCCCCTGGGCCTGGTTCCGCATGAAATCCGCGAGCACCTGGACGTTCACGCCGGGGGTGGCGATGTGGGCGCCGGCCCGGTAGATCGCGAGGCACAGGAGCGTGAAGAGGATCTTGTCCTTCAGCTCCGGGTCGCGGAAGAAGTTCGGGATCCGCGGGGCCGTCATGGCGTCACTCCTCGACCCGGCCGCCCGCCTGCTCGATCTTGGCCCGGGCGCTCGCCGAGCAGCGACACCCGCTGACCGCGTAGGCCCGGGTCGCGTCCCCGGTCCCGAGAACCTTCACCGGACGATCCGCCCGGTTGACCATCCCGGCCGCGACCAGCGTCGCCGGGGTCACCTCCGTTCCCGGCAGCCGGGTGAGGTCCTTCAGGTTGACGGCCTGGGCCGCCGTCCGGGAGGGATTGGTGAAGCCGCGCTTCGGCACGCGGCGGATCAGCGGCATCTGGCCGCCTTCGAACCCGGGACGCACGTTGCCGCTCGCCCGAGCGCGCTGGCCCTTGTGCCCGCGCCCGGCCGTCTTGCCGAGACCCGAGCCGGGACCGCGGCCTTTCCGCTTGGCCGTCGTCGTCGCGCCGCGCGGCTTGGGCAGGTTGTGCAGCCCCAGCACCGTCCGCTCTTCCGCCATCACGCCTCCTCACGCACCTGGACGAGGTGCCACACCTTGCGCAGCATCCCCCGCACCGAGGGCGTGTCCTGCACGGTGATCTCATGCTGATGGTGCCGCAGCCCCAGTGCCCGCAGCGTGCGACGGTAGGTCTCGGCATGCCCGATGTCCGATCGCACCTGTTTCACGCGCAGGGACCGCTGCCCCGCTCCGCGGTCGGCCGTCGCCGTCCGCTTCGCCCGGGCCCGCGTGGCCGGCCGTTTGGGCTTCGCGGCCTTAGGCATCGGCCACTCCCTCCCGCGGCCGCTGCCGTGGCACAAACGGGATGGCCTCCACGGGGATACCACGTTCCCGCGCCACCTGCTCGGGCGTCACGAGGCACTGCAAGCCGTCCATCGTGGCCCACACCATGTTGTGCGGGTTAGCCGACCCGAGGGACTTGGTGAGCACGTCGGTGATCCCGGCGCAGCCGAGCACGGCGCGCACGGGCCCGCCGGCGATCACCCCCGTACCGGAGGACGCGGGCTTGAGCAGCACACGCCCCGCGCCGTGCTCTCCGACGATTTCGTGGGGGATCGTCGTGCCGGCGCGCGGCACCCGCACCATGGCCTTGCGCGCTGCCTCCACGCCCTTGCGGACCGCTTCGGACACCTCGTTGGCCTTGCCGGTGCCCACCCCGACGGACCCGTTGGCGTCCCCGACGGCCACGAGGGCCGTGAACGAGAAGCGCCGTCCGCCTTTGACCACCTTCGCCACGCGGTTGATCGCAATGACGTTCTCGACCAGATCGGAGTCGCGCTCGCGATCCCGGCTCCGGTCCCGTCGCCCGCCGCGGCCGCCGCGGTCCCGCTGCTGCTGCCCCTTCTCCGCCATGTGCTAGAACTCCAGTCCGCCGTCCCGCGCGCCTTCGGCCACCGCGCGGACACGCCCGTGATACGCATAGCCGCCACGGTCAAACACGACCCGCGCGACCCCGAGGTCCTTGGCCCGCGCCGCGAGCGCCTTCCCCACGGCCCGGCCCTTCACCACCTTGCCCGTGCCTTCGACGGGCAGGCCTTTCGTCAGGTCGCTCACGGCGACCAACGTGCGGCCCTGCTCGTCATCGACGAGCTGGGCGTAGATGTGCTTGAGGGACCGGAACACCACCAGCCGCGGCCGGTCGGCCGTCCCGCTGATCCGCGCCCGCAGGCGGCGGTGACGGCGGACGCGGCGGTCCGCACGTGTCTTCGGCTTGTGCATCGGCCGCATTACTTCGCTCCCGTCTTGCCGGCCTTCCGGCGCACCTGTTCGCCCACGTAGCGGATGCCCTTGCCCTTGTAGGGCTCGGGCGGCCGCACTTTTCGGATCTCCGCCGCCACCTGGCCGACGAGTTCCTTGTCGATCCCTTCGATCTTGACCTGGGTGTTGTTCTCCACCGAGATCTTGATCCCCGAGGGCGCGGGAAACTCGACCGGGTGGGACAGCCCCACCACGAGCCGGATGCCCTTGGGATTGGCTTCGGCCTTGTAGCCCACCCCATGCAGCTCGAGCTGGCGGGCGAATCCCGTCGTGACGCCGGCCACCATGTTCGCGAGCAGCGCCCGGGTGAGCCCGTGCAGCGCCCGGTGCGGTCGTGCGTCACTCGGGCGGGTCACCACCGCTTCCCCGCCCTCCACCGCAATCGTCATCTCCCGATGGAAGGTCCGCGTGAGCGTGCCCTTCGGGCCTTTCACCGTCACGTCGTTCCCCCGGACGGTCACGTCCACGCCCTTGGGAATCGGAACGGGCTTCTTGCCGATACGCGACATGCGTCCCTCCTACCACACCACGGCGAGGAGCTCGCCGCCCGTGTGGGCCGTCCGCGCCTCGCGGTCGGACATCAGGCCGCGGGGCGTCGACAGAATGGCCATGCCGAGGCCGTTCCGCACCCGGGGGATCTCGCGGACCTTGACGTAGCGCCGCAGGCCCGGCGTCGACACCCGCTGCACCTCCCGGATCACCGGCTGGTCGCCGTGATAGCGGAGATACAGCCGGAGCACACCATGGCGTCCGTCGTCCAGCACCTTGTAGTCCTGGACGTAGTGGTTGTCGCGCAGCAGGCGCGCGATCTCGACCTTCAGTTTCGACAACGGCACATCGACCCGGCGATGCCCCGCCCGGCAGGCGTTGCGAATCCGGGTCAACATGTCGGCGACGGGATCAGTCATGCTCATAGCGTCGGACTCGGTCCTTTACCAGCTGGCCTTGCGCACCCCCGGAATCTCCCCCCGGAGCGCCATGTCCCGGAAGCAGATGCGGCAGATGCCGAACTTGCGGAGGAACGCCCGCGCGCGACCGCAGCGCTGGCAGCGTGAGTACTTGCGCACACCGAACTTGGGCGTGCGCTTCGACTTCTCGATCAATGACTTCTTCGCCATGCCCGCTCCTAGCCGACCACGACCGGCGTTTCGCCCCGGAACGGCATCCCCAGCTCCCGCAGCAGCGCGAGGGCCACGTCGTCCCGGCCGGCGTTCGTCACGAACGTGATGTCCATCCCGTGGATCTTCTCGACCTTGTCGTAGTCGATCTCCGGGAAGATCATCTGCTCCTTGATCCCCAGCGAGTAGTTCCCGCGTCCGTCGAACGACCGCGTCGGCAGGCCGCGAAAGTCGCGCACCCGCGGGATCGCGACGTTGATGAACCGGTCGAGGAACTCCCACATGCGGGCCCCTCGCAGCGTCACCGACGCGCCAATCGGCATGCCCTCACGCAAGTTGAAGTTCGCGATCGACTTCTTCGCGCGCGTCACGAGGGCGCGCTGCCCGGTGATCTGGCCGAGTTCCACCACGATCGCGTCGAGCAGCTTGGCGTTCTTCGCCGCTTCGCCTTCGCCGACGTTGAGCACGATCTTCATCAGCCGCGGGACTTCGTGCGGGTTGGTAAAGCCGAACTGCTGCGACAGCTTGGGCCGCACCCGCGCCTGATAGTGCAGCCACAGCCGCGGTGGCGGCGCCGGCTCGGCGGCCGGCGTGGGCGGCGCGTCCTTGGTCTTCGTCTTCGCCATGGCTTACCGGTTCCTCGGAATCGGCCGGCCCGAGGCCTTGCTGAGGCGCTCCACCGATCCGTCCTGGTTCTTCTTGCGTCGCACCCGGGTCGGCTCCCCCGACTTGGGATCGAGCAGCATCACGTTCGACGCATGAATGGGGGCCGGGAACTGGATGATCCCACCCTCCTCCTCCGCGCGCTGCGGCTTGCGATGCCGCTTGACCACGTTGACGCCCTCGATCACCACGCGATTGGCCTTTCGCAGCACCCGGAGCACGACCCCTTCCTTGCCGGTGTCCTCCCCCCGGAGCACCCGGACGGTGTCGCCCTTCGTGATGCGCATCCGGTGCCGCGTAACCCGCGGCGACCGCTCGCGCCGGCGCTTGCGGTGGACCAGTGGCTTCATCAGAGCACCTCCGGCGCCAGGGACACGATCTTCATGAAGCGCTTGTCCCGCAGCTCACGACCCACCGGGCCGAAAATGCGGGTCGCCCGCGGCTCGCCTTGGTCGTTGATCAGGACGGCCGCGTTCTCGTCGAAGCGGATGTAGCTGCCGTCCCGCCGGCGGGTCTCCTTGGCGGTCCGGACGACCACGGCCTTGGCGACCTCGCCCTTCTTCACCTGGCCCGTCGGCAGCGCGTCCTTGATCGCCACGACGACCACGTCGCCCAGACCCGCGTAGCGGCGCTTGCTGCCGCCCAGCACACGGATCACGAGTGCCTTCCGGGCACCCGAGTTGTCCGCGATCTTGAGAATCGACTCCTGCTGAACCATCGATCCCCCCGCCTACTGGGCCCGCTGCAGGATCTCGACGACCCGCCAGCGCTTGGTTTTCGACAGCGGCCGCGTTTCCATGAGCCGCACGGTATCGCCGGCCTTGGCGCCGAGTTCGTCATGCGCATGGACGCGCTTCGAGCGCGTCACCTGCTTGCCGTACAGGTGGTGCGCCAATCGGCGCGTGAGCGTCACCGTCACGGTCTTGGCCATCTTGTCGCTCGTCACGACCCCGACGCGCGTCTTCCGCCGGCTCCGCGTGGCGCCCTGCTGCTCCGTCATCGCTGCACCCTCTCGCGCAGCACCGTCTCGATGCGCGCGATGTTGCGCCGCATCGTCCGGAACCGCATCGGGTTGTCCTCCGTTATGTCCTCGGTCGCCGCCCGAAACCGGAGGCGGAACCGGGCTTCTCGGAGCTTCGCCAGCTCGCCCCGGAGTTCGTCGTCTCCGAGTTCGCGTAGCGCCTCCATCGTGAGCGCCTTCCGCTCGGCGTCCTTGAGCGCCATGCCTACGTGTCCTCTCGCCGCACGAAGCGCGTCTTCACGGGCAGCTTCGCGGCCGCCAGGGTGAGCGCCTCGCGCGCCATGTTCTCGGGAATCCCCTCGACCTCGAACATCACCCGGCCCGGCTTCACGACCGCCACCCACCCCTCCGGGTTGCCCTTCCCCTTCCCCATCCGGGTCTCGGCCGGCTTCTTCGTGATCGGCTTGTCCGGGAAGATCCGGATCCACACCTTCCCGCCGCGCTTCATCGCGCGCGTCAGGGCGACCCGGGACGCCTCGATCTGCCGGTTCGAAATCCAGCCCGGATCGAGCGACATCAGCCCGTAGTGCCCGAAGGCGACGGTGTTGCCGCGCGTGGCATGGCCCCGCGTCCGGCCCTTCATCATCTTGCGGTACTTCACCCGCTTCGGCGCCAGCATGGCTCAGTTCCCCGTGCTGTACGTGCGGCCGCGGGCGTCTTCGACCACCTCGCCCTTGAAGATCCAGACCTTCACGCCAATCGTCCCGAAGGTCGTCTTCGCGGTGCTGGTGGCGTAATCCACGTCGGCCCGCAGCGTGTGGAGCGGTACCCGCCCCTCGTGATAGCCCTCACTCCGCGCGATCTCGCTGCCGCCAAGGCGTCCCGAGCACCGCAGCTTGATCCCCTGCGCGCCCATGCGCATCGCACTCTGGACCCCGCGCTTCATGGCGCGGCGGAACGACACCCGCTGAGTCAGCTGGTGCGCCACGTTGTCCGCCACGAGCTGCGCGTCGAGCTCCGGACGCTTGATCTCCTCGACGTTGATCGCGATCTCCTTGTGCGTCAGCGCCGCCAGCTCGTCCCGCAGCTTGTCGACCTCGGCGCCCCGTTTGCCGATCACGACCCCCGGCCGCCCCGTATAGATCGTCACCGAGACCTTGCCCGGGCGACGGTCGACGTGGACGTCGGAAATGGCCGCGTGGCCGAGGCGCGTCTTGAGGTACTTCCGGATCAGCTCGTCTTCCTTGAGCAACTCCGGAAACTCGCCCCCGCGGGCGAACCAGCGCGAGCGCCACGGCTTGATCACCCCGAGCCGGAACCCGTACGGATGGGTCTTCTGCCCCACTACGCCTCCTTCTCCGCCACGCGGATCTCCACCGTGCTCATGCGTTTCCGGATCGGCGTGGCGCGCCCGTGCGCCGCCGCGGTGAACCGTTTGAGCGTCGGGCCCTCGTTCACGACCGCGTACGCGACGACGAGCCGGTCCACGTCGAAGGCCCGGTTTTCCCGCAGCGCATCCTGCTCGGCGTTGGCGACGGCCGAGCGCAGGACCTTCTCGATCTGCCGGGCCGCCCGCTTCTTCGAGAACTTGAGCACCGCGTACGCCGCGTTCACGTCGCGGCCGCGCACCTCGTCGATCACGAGGCGCATCTTCCGGGGTGACTGCCGCACCCAGCGCTGAATCGCTCTTGCCGCCATGCGCGCCCCCTACGCCCCGACCTTCTTGTCGGCCGTCGGCGTCGCCTTCCCGCCGTGCCCGCGAAACAGGCGGGTGGGCGCGAACTCGCCGAGCTTGTGCCCCACCATGTTCTCGGACACGTAGACCGGAATGAACTTGTTCCCGTTGTGCACCGCGATCGTGTGGCCCACGAACTCGGGCGTGACCGTGGATCGCCGCGACCAGGTCTTGAGCACCCGCCGCTCGTTCGCGGCGTTCAACGCCTCGATCTTGCGGAGGAGTGACGCCTCCACGAACGGGCCCTTTTTGACGCTTCGTGCCATGTCGCCTCTCGCGTTACTGCGTCGCCTTGCCCCGCTTGCGCCCGCGCACGATCAGTCGCGTGCTGGCCTTCTTGCGCTTGCGGGTCTTTCGTCCCTCGGGCTTGCCCCACGGCGTGCTGGCCGGCCGGCCCCCCGACGTCTTGCCTTCCCCGCCGCCGAGCGGGTGATCGACGGGGTTCATCGCCACCCCCCGCACGCGCGGCCGCCGCCCGAGCCAGCGGGTCTTGCCCGCCTTGCCGACCCGCAGCAGCTCGTGCTCCGCGTTCCCCACCTCACCCACCGTGGCCCAGCACTCGCCGCGGACCATCCGGACTTCGCCGCTGCGCAGCTTCACGGTGACGTGCGCCCCCTCCTTGGCCACGACCTGCGCGCCCGTGCCCGCAGATCGGCAGAGCTGCGCACCCTTGCCCCGCTTCAGCTCGATGCAGTGCACCGTGGTTCCGAGCGGCATCTCCTGCAACGGCAGCGTGTTGCCGTTCCGGATGTCGCTGCCCGGTCCCGCAACCACCCGGTCGCCCACCACCAGCCCCTTCGGGTGCACGATGTAGCGCTTCTCGCCATCCGCGTACGTCAACAGGGCGATCCGCGCCGTGCGGTTCGGATCGTACTCGATCGCGGTGACCTGGGCCGGCACGCCCGGTTTGTTGCGCCGGAAGTCGATGCGCCGATAGCGGCGCTTGTGCCCGCCGCCGCGGGAGCGCGTCGTGATGTGTCCGTGGTTGTTGCGGCCGCCCCGTTTCGAGAGCGGCTCGACGAGCGAGCGCTCGGGCGCGCTGTGCGTGACGTCGGCGAAGTCAGCCACCGTGCGGAATCGCGTCCCCGCGCTGGTCGGTCGGAACTGTCGCACACCCATGGCTCAGCCCTCGAAGACTGGAATCGACTGTCCGTCCTGGAGGCGCACCAGCGCCTTCTTCCAGGCCGGCCGGCGACCGGCGGACCGTCCCCGCGTGCGGCGCTTGGAGGGCTGGACCATCGTCCGCACCTGCACCACCTGCACACCGAAGAGCTGCTCCACCGCCGCCTTGATATCACGCTTCGTCGCGTCCCGGCTGACCTCGAACGTGTACTCGCGCAGCGCGCCGTACTGGCTCGACGATTTCTCCGTCACCACCGGCCGGACGATCGTCCCGTACAGATCAGGCATCGGGACCACCCTTCTTCTTCTTGGCCGTCTTGGCGGCCGACCCACCCTTCGTCGCGCGACGGGTCGTGGCCGGCTTGGCTTTCGGCTTGGCCGCCCGCTTCGCCTTCGTCGCCGGCGTCTTGGCGACCTTGGTCGCCCGCTTCGCCCGGGCCGTCGGCTTCTTGGCCGTGGCCGCCAACGCGTGTCCACCGATGGCGGCCTCTTCGACCACGATGGCATCGGCCCAGAGGATGTCGTATGCCGCCGCGTCCTGGTAGCGCAGCACCCGCACGCCGGGCACGTTGCGGCCCGAGAGGTAGACGTTGGGGCTCAGCTCGGCCGTGAGGATGAGCACCTTCTGGCCCTGGACGCCTACCTTGGTCAGCAGATCCACCAGCTGCTTCGTCTTCGGCTGCGCGAACTCGAGCTGCTCCAGGACATGAATCGCCCCGTCCTGCGCTCGGGCCGTGAATGCCGAGCGCCGCGCCACCTGGCGCACCTTCTTCGGCAACCGGGTCGTGTACTTCCGCGGCGTCGGGCCGAACGCGACCCCGCCACCGACCCAGTGGGGCGCGCGCGTCGTGCCCTGCCGGGCCCGACCGGTCCCCTTCTGGCGCCAGGGCTTCTGGTTGCCGCCGGAGACCTCGCTCCGGCTCTTCGTCGCGTGGGTGCCCTGGCGCTGGTTGTTGCGGTAGGCACGCACCGCGTGGTACAGCGCCCCCTCGTTGACCGGCGCCTCGAACTCGGCGGGAAGGGCGTAGCTCCCCTTCTTCTTGGCGGCCGCCGTGTAGTGGTGGGCCTCAAGCATACCGGCTCCGCCTTCCCTGCTTCCGGACCAGCACGATCCCGCGCAAGGGGCCCGGCACCGCGCCCCGCAAGAACAGCAGATTCCGCTCCGCGTCCACCTTGACCACCTGCAATCCGGTCTCGGTGTGGCGGGCTGCGCCGTGATGCCCCGGCAGGCGCTTGCCCTTCAGCACGCGGGACGGATCGGTCCCGGGTCCGATCGAGCCCGGCTTGCGGTGCCGCGTATTGCCATGCGACGCGGGGCCGCCGGCGAACCCGTGCCGCTTGACCACCCCTTGGAACCCACGCCCCTTGGTGGTGCCCGTGACCTTCACGCGCTCCCCTGGGGCGAAGATGCCCACGGTGACCGACTCGCCCGTCGCCGGCGCGCCGCCGGGAACCCGGAACTCGCGTAACACGGCGGGCGCCGTGTCCAGGCCCGCCGTCTTGGCGTGTCCGAGCTCGGGCCGGGTGGCGCGCGTCGCCTTTTGCGCGCCGAACGCGAGCTGCACCTGCGTCACCCCGCTCATCTCGCGCACGCGGACCACCGGACAGGGACCGGCCTCGATCACCGTGACCGGGACCACCTCCCCGTCCTCGCGGTACACCCGCGTCATGCCGAGTTTCCGACCGATGATGCCGTCCATCGCTTACCCGACCTTGATCTCGACGTCTACGCCGGCCGGCAGATCCAGCTTCGTGAGCGCATCCACGGTCTGCGGCCGGGAGTCCCGGATGTCGATCAGCCGTTTGTGCGTCTTCAGCTCGAACTGCTCGCGACTCTTCTTGTCGATGTGCGGGCTCCGCAGCACCGTCCAGCGCTGCTGCTTGGTGGGCAGCGGGATGGGCCCCGAGACCGTCGCGCCGGTCTTCTCGACCGTGCGCACGATGTCCGCCGCCGCCTGATCGAGGACGGCATAGTCGTACGCCTTGAGCCGAATGCGAATCTGCTGACCAGCCATGTCGCTGCCTCTCGCGGAGGATCTTGGTCCGCGCCGTTAGGCGAGGATCTTGGTGACGACGCCCGCGCCGACGGTGCGTCCACCCTCGCGGATGGCGAACCGCAGGCCTTCCTGCATGGCGATCGGCGT
>JBFGDF010000050.1:0-18649 GCA_041580775.1 Gemmatimonadales bacterium | reverse complement strand
GGGCGCCCGCCGTCGTGGCGGCGGGCTGGGTCGTGAACGTGAGCTGCGACGCCGGGCCGGGCACGACCGAAACCGTGGCCGTGCCGCGCACGCCCTCGCTCGTCGCCGTGATCGTCGCCGAGCCGGGCGAGAGCCCGCTCACCATGCCGGCCGCGCTGACCGTGGCGACAGCGGCGTTGTTCGTGGACCACACGACGGCGCGACCGGGCAGGGGGGTGCCGTTGGCGTCCGCGGGTGTCGCCGTCAGTTGGGCGCTCGCCCCGGCGACGACCTGCGCGCTCGGCGGGCTGACCTGGACGGACACGACGGGATCCGGCCCGGCGACGTCCGAGCCGCAACGCGCGACGAGAACGGCGAGGAACAGGATGCGGTACGGCGTACTGGATCTATGCGTGTCGTGTACCGGCACGTCACCTCGCCATCGTCAGGGCCGCTCCGCGAGCCTGGAGCGACGCGCGGCCGGTGGCCGAATCGCGTCTGGGTCGTTAGGACGGGGGTGTCCGGGGCGGCGAACGCCGCCTTCGAAAGAGGCTCGGTCGCAACAGCCGTTCCACCGTGCGCGAGAACCGCCTCACGCCCCGTGCCCGATTAAGTCGTTGCAGATCCTGGTGATGCGGCTCAGGGCGCGAGCGGAATTGCCGATGTTGCTGCCGGCAATCTGCGGGCTTCAGCACCCGCGGTGCGTGACGTCCCAGTCCCGGAAACCAAAGCTATTGTGTAGTAACGAGTTACGCAACTCGCCGCGGCTGGGCGCTGGTCGGGGTTCGCTGTTGCGCACAGGCAACACCAAGAACCCCAGGTCGCGAGTAACCCGGTGGCGCGTGGCGCACTCCGTGGACACGCCCGTCAGTTACAGTTGGCCGACCCCGAGTCCGTGAACGATCCGAACCCGGGCGCCGGGATGAACTCCCACCGGTATCGGTTGGGATAGAGCACGATCCGGATCACGCCGTGCGTCGTCTTGTCCCGCACGACGCTGTTCGGCGGGTCCGTGCCGAAGCCGCCCAGCCCGGTTCCGCCGGTACCGACGATGAACTCACGCACGCCGGTCGGACTGGCGTTCCCGTTCGCGTCCATTGGGGCGAATCGCTCGTAGATGTGCCCGTGGCCGTTCAGGACGACCTCGGCGCCCGAGTCCGCGACGGTGCGCCACAGGGGCTCGGCGCTCCCCGAAGGCGCGGAGGTCGAGCCGAAGTAGGGCTTGTGCCAGATGGCGAGCACGCACTGGTTGCGCCGGCCGTTCAGCTCCTGCCGGAGCCACGTCATCTGCGACGAGTTGGCGCTGGTCGACACCTCGGTGTTGAGCGTCACGATGTGCCAGCCGCCCAGGGAGAAGCTGTAGTACCCCGCGTCGTTGCCGCTGCCGCCCGACGGATTGGCCACGGCCCCGAAGTATGCGTAGTACGGCGCCGCCCCAGGCGTGTTGTAGTCGCGGTTGCCGGGGTTGGGACGCGTGCGCGCCTTGTGCCGCCCCCACGACGGGCCGTAGCAGTCGGCGAAATCCGTCGTGGTCCCGTCGGGATAGGCGTTGTCGCCGAGCGTCACCACGACGCCGGGGATCCCGTCGAGCAGGTTGGCGGTGGCGTCGTCGCTCAGGAGGTCGCAGCGGGCGATGTCGCCGGCGCCCACGATCACGGGCATGACGCGGATGGTCGCGGTCTGCGTGATCGCCGCGCCACCGGCGACGGCGGAAATGGTCTTGGTCAGCGCCTGCCCCGAGCGGAAGTCCGCCTGGAAGACGCCGCTCCCGTTCGTCACCCCGGTCGGCCCCGGGTTCGAGAACACGACACTGTCAGGTGAGACTGCCGACAGCGTGACCGCTACGCCCGACAGCGGCGTACCGCTCACGTTGCGGACGGTGACCGTGATCCGTGTGGCGTCGAGCCCGAGGGCGCACGACGTGAGACACTGCCCGATCGTGTCCGTCGACGCGGTCAGGGTCGAGGCGGTCGCGGATACGTTCGTGGTGATGTGGAACGTCGCGCTGGTTGCCGACGACAGGCCGGGCGACGTGGCCCGCAGGCGGTAGCCCTGACCGGCGCGGTCGATGCTCAGGTTGTTGAACGTCGCGACCCCGGACACTGCGGAGCGTGTGAGCGTGCCCGACAACACGGCGCCCGCCGTGCCCGTCCCGCTCGCGATCGCGACGGTGATGTTGCCGGTGAACCCGGTCGCCGTGTTGCCCAGCGCATCGCGCGCCGTGACCTGCACGGCCGGCGTGATCGTCGCCGCGGCCGCGGTGTTCGACGGCTGCACCGTGAAGGCGAGCTGCGTCGCCGTTCCCGGAATGACGTTGAAGGCGTCACTCGTGGCGCCCGTGAGGCCGCTCGAGGAGGCCGTGAGGGTGTAGCCGTTCGCGGTGCGGTTGAGGCTGAGATTCGCGAACGTCGCAACACCCGCGACGGCGCCGACGGTGGTGGTGCCCGAAAGCGTCGCCCCGCCGGGGTTGGCGCCGATCGCGACGGTGACGTTGCCCGTGAACCCGGTGGCCGTATTGCCGAAGGCGTCTCGCGCCGTCACTTCGACCGCGGGGCTGATCGCAACGTCCACGACCGCCGTGCTCGGCTGTACGGTAAAGAACAGGCGGGAGGCGGCGCCCGGTGTGATGTTGAAGCCCGCGCTGGTGGCGCCCGTCAGGCTGCTGGCGGATGCGGTGAGCGTGTACCCGGTCCCCACCTTGTCCAGCGACAGCGTGCTGAACGTCGCCACCCCGCCGACCGCGCTGGCCGTCGTCGTTCCCGACAACGCCCCGCCGCCGGGATTGGCGCCGAGTGCGACCGTGACCGCGCCGGTGAACCCCGTCGCCGCGTTGCCGAAGGCGTCGAGCGCCGTCACCTGCACGGGCGGAGCGATGGCCGTGCCGGCAGCGGCGGAGGACGGCTGGATCGTGAAGAGCAGGCGTGTTGCCGCCGCCGGGCTGATCGTGAACGGGGCGCTGCTCGCCCCGGTCAGGCCGCTCGCGGAGGCGGCGAGGGTGTAGCCCGACGCGGCCTTGTCGATGCTGAGGTTCGAGAACGTGGCCACGCCCGCCACCGCGGCGACCGTCAGCGTGCCGGAGAGCGTGCCTCCCACCGGGTTGGTCCCGATCGCGACGGTGACGTTCCCGGTGAAGCTCGTGACCGTATTGCCCTGGTTGTCGCGCGCGGCGACCCGAACCGCGGGTGCGATCACCACGCCGGCGGCGGTCGTCGTCGGCTGCACGGTGAAGGCGAGCTGCGTTGCGGATCCGGCGGTGATGTTGAACGCCGTGCTGGTCGCCCCCGCGAGCCCCGTCGAGGACGCGGTGAGCGTGTAGCCGTTCCCCGCGTTGTTGATGCTCAGGTTGCTGAAGGTCGCCACGCCCGCGACTGCGCCGACGGTGGTCGTGCCGGAGAGCGACCCGCCGCTCGGGTTCGTCCCGATGGCCACGGTCACGCTGCCCGAGAATCCGCTGACGGCGTTGCCGAATCCGTCCTGCGCGGTCACCTGCACGGCGGGGGTGATCGTCGCCCCGGCGGCGGTATTGCCCGGCTGGACGGTGAACCCGAGCGCCGTCGCCGCGCCCGCCGCGATGTTGAACGGCGCGCTCGTCCCGCTCGTGAGGCCGGTGGCCGAGGCGGTGAGCGTGTATCCCACGCCCGCCTTGTCGATACTCAGTCCGGGGAAGGTCGCCACGCCGTTGACGGCCGCCACGGATGTGGTGCCGGACAGCGTGCCGCCGCCGGGATTCGCGCCGATCGCGACGGTGACGGTGCCCGTGAAGGTCGTGACCGGATTCCCGGCCGCGTCGCGAGCGCTGACCTGGACGGCGGGCGTGATGGCCGTGCCGGCCGTCGTGTTCCCCGGGTGCACGGTGAACGCGAGCTGGGTCGCCGTGCCGGTCGTGATGTCGAATGCGGCCGACGTCGCGGCGGTGAGCGGTGCCGCGGTGGCGCGCAGCGTGTACCCGACGCCCGTCCGGTCGATGCTCAGGTTCGCGAAGGTGGCGACGCCCCCGCTCGCGGTGACGGTCGTCGTCCCCGACAGCGTTCCCCCGCTCGGGTTTGCCCCGAGGGCCATCGTGACGCTGCCGGTGAACCCGGTCGCGGTGTTCCCGAAGGCGTCGCGCGCCGTCACCTGGACCGCGGGCGTGATGGCGGCGCCCGCCGGGGTGGTGGACGGCTGCACGGTGAAGGCGAGCTGCGTCGCCGTCGCAGGGGTGACGTTGAACGGGGCCGAGGTCGCGTTCGGCAGCCCCGGCGTGCTCGCCGTCAGGGTGTAGCCCGTACCGGTGCGGTCGATGCTCAGGTTCGGGAACGTGGCGACGCCGGCGACGGCGCCCACGGCCGTGGTGCCCGAGAGCGTCCCGCCGCCGGGGTTCGCGCCGATGGCGAGCGCGACGCTGCCGGCAAACCCGGTCGCCGTATTGCCTGAGGCATCGCGCGCCGTGACCACGACGGCCGGGGTGATCGCGGTACCGGCGACCACGGTGCTGGGCTGAACCGTGAATACGAGCTGGGCCGCCGCCCCGGGCACGATGTTGAACGGCGCGCTCTCGGCCCCCGTGAGCCCCGGTGACGAGGCGGTCAGCGTATACCCGTTGCCCGTGCGGTTGATGCTCAGGTTAGTGAACGTCGCGACGCCAGCGGTCGCCGCGACGGTGGTCGTGCCCGACAGCGTCCCGCCGCCCGGGTTCGCGCCGATGGCGACGGTCACGTTGCCCGTGAAGCCCGCCGCGAGATTGCCCTGGGCATCCAGCACGGACACCTGCACCGCGCCGAGCGACGCGCCGGCGCTCGTGGTCGTGGGTTGGCCCGTGAAAGCGAGGCGGGTGGGCGTTGCCGCGCCGACGTCGAACGTCGTGCTCGTCACGCTGGGCAGTGCACTGGAGCTCGCCTGGAGCGTGTAGCCGGTACCGGTGCGGTCGACGCGCAGGTTGCCGAAGGTGGCGACGCCCGCCACCGCAGCGACGCTGGTGGACCCCGTGAGGGTTCCGCCGCTCGGGTTCGCGCCGAGCGCCATCGTAACGATGCCCGTGAAGCCGGTCGCCGTGTTGCCGAACGGGTCGCGCGCCGTCACCTCGACGGGAGGCGCGATGGCCGCGCCGGCGGTGGCGTTGCTCGGCTGGACCGTGAACACGAGCTGCGACGCGGCGGCGGCCGTGATGGTGAACGCGGCGGAGGTCACGGCGGGGATCCCGCCAGCAGCGGCGCGCAGGGTGTACCCCGTGCCGCTGCGGTTGATGCTGATGCCCGGGAACTGGGCGACGCCCCCCACGGCCGTCACCGTCGTCGTGCCGGACAGGGCTCCGCCCCCCGGGTTGTTGGCGATCGAGAGCGTCACGCTGCCCGTGAATCCCGTAGCGACGTTGCCGGTGGCGTCGCGCGCCGTGACCTGCACGGTCGGCGCAATCGCGGCGCCGGCGGTGGTCGTACTCGGCTGGACGGTGAAAACGAGCTGCGTCGCGGCGCCGGCCACGATGTCGAACGCCGCGCTGGTGGCGGCGGTAAGTCCTGTCGCCGTCGCGCCCAGCGTGTACCCCACGCCGCTGCGGTCGACGCTGAGGCTCGAGAAGGTCGCCACGCCGGACGCCGCTGAGGCGCTGGTGTTGCCCGAAAGCGCGCCGCCGGCGGGGTTGTTGGCGATCGCGACCGTCACGACGCCGGTGAAGCTCGTCGCGATGTTCCCCTGCGCGTCGAGGGCGGCGACCTGCACGGCGGGCGTGATCGTGGCGCCGGTCTGTGTGTTCGTGGGTTGGATCGTGAAACCGAGACGCGTGGCGGGACCCGGTATCACGGCGAAGAGCGCCGAGGTCACCGCGTTGACGCCGGAGGCCGTCGCGCGGAGGCTGTAGCCCGACCCGGTGCGGTCCACGCGGACGTTGGCGAACGTCGCCACGCCGCCCGATGCGATGGCCGATGTCGTGCCGGAGAGCGTGCCCCCGCCGGGGTTCGTCGCGAGATCGAGCGTGACCGCGCCGGCGAATCCCGTGGCCACGTTCCCCAGCGCGTCGCGCGCCGTGACCTGGACCGCCGGCGCGATGGCCGCGCCTGCCACCACGTTCGTGGGCTGGACGGTGAACTCGAGCTGAGTCGCCGTGCCGGCGCTGACGCTGAACGTGGTGCTGGTGAGCGGCGGCAGGCCCGGGGCCGACGCGCTGAAGCTGTACCCGCTGCCGACCTGATCGAGGCGCAGGTTGGCGAAGGTCGCGATGCCGGCGACGGCGGTCACCGCGGTCGTGCCCGTCAGCGTCGCGCCGCCGGGGTTCGCGGCCAGGGCGATCGTGACGACCCCCGTGAAGGACGTCGCGACGTGGCCGCGGGCGTCCCGCGCCGCGACCTGTACGGGGGGTGTGATCGGTACGCCCGCGGGCGCGGCGCTGGGGAGCACGAGGAAGCTGAGCTGCGTGGCGGGCCCGGCGACGACGGCGACGCTGGCGGTGCCCTCGACGCCGCCCGCGGTTGCGGTGATCGCGGTGGACCCGGGAGCGACGCCCGTGACCATCCCGGCGTCCGACACGGTGGCGATCCCCGTATTGCCGGAGCGCCAACTGATGGACGATCCTGTGATCGCGTTGCCGTCCGCGTCGCGGGCGGTAGCGCTCAGGGCGGTGGCCTCCGCTACCTGCAGCTGGATCGTCGAGGGAATCACCTGAACTGATGCGATCGCTGGTGGACCCGCCACGTCTGAGGCGCAGCGGGCGACCAGGGCGGCGAGGGCCGCGATGCGAAGCGAGCGAGTCATGGCTGGCGGGTCTCGGTGAAGGTCACCGCCCGCATCAGCGCCGCTCCTCCAGCGTGAATGAGGCCGGACCGCCGGCTTCGACGCCCATGCCGGCGCGGGTCATGCCGTTCCCGTCGGCCAGGGCGAGGCTCGCGACGCCGCTCGGCGTCAGGCCCAGGACGGCTCGGCCGCGCCCGCCGCCGTCGGCGAAGACGAGCGTGATCGTACCGTCGGCGAGGAGGCCCAGCGCAGCGCGGGGCTGGCCGGCGGGATCGACGAGTGCGAGGCCCGCCGAGCCGTCGTTCAACACGCTGAGCCGCGCGCGGGGCTTCGTCGCGTCGTCCTGCAGCACCAGCTGCACCGCGCCCTCGTCGCTCAGGCCCCAACTGCCGCGCAAGCGGCCCTCCGCATCGACCAGCACGTAGCTTTCCGCCTGCACGACCGACCCGGGCGGAGGGAGGAGATGGGTGGCGAAGGCGAGCGTGACGGCGATGACGACCCCGAGTACGCCGCCCAGACCGAGGAGCGACATCATGCCGATGCGCCGGAGCCGCGCGTTCTCCTGCTCGACCAGATCGAGGCGCCGCAGCACGGCCTGGTCGGGTGAGTGTTCGGACATAGGACTACGCCTCCGGTCGACGCGTCAGGCGTCGAGGAAATAGGTGCGGCAGGCGCCGTCGATCAGCTCGGCCGAGAGCGTCGGGGGCGCCAGGTGGAATCGCGCGATGTCGCTCACGTGATCGGTGATGTCGCGCGGGTGACAACCGCGCGGTCGAATGCTGCGTCCTCCATAGAAGTCCCGGTACACCTGCTCGACCGCCTCGGGCCGGTACTCGATGCCTCGCGCGGCGCAGCAGCGCCGGAAGATCTCTTCGTACTGCTCGCGCGTCGGGCTTTCCATCCGGATCTTGTAGTGAATCCGGCGCAGGAACGCCTCTTCGACGAGCTCGCTCGGGTCGAGATTCGTGGCGAAGATCAGCAGGCAGTCGAACGGCACCGGAAACTTGGAGCCGGTGTGCAGGGTCAGGTAGTCGAGCCGCTTTTCGAGCGGCACGATCCAGCGATTGAGGAGATCGCGCGGCGGCACACGCTGGCGCCCGAAGTCGTCCACGATCAGTACGCCGCCGTTCGCCTTCACCTGGAACGGGGCCTGGTACATCTTCGTGTGCGCGTCGTACTGCAGATCGAGCTGCTCGAGGGTCAGCTCACCGCCGGTCAGCACCACGGGACGCCGGACCCGCACGAAGCGGCGGTCGTGTTCGGGCAGGCGCCGCAGCCACGCGGGCTCTGTTCCCTCCGGGGTTTCGTCCAGCTCGACGCGCTCGTGGTACACCGGATCGTAGACCACCATGATCTGGCCGTTCACGTCCACCGCGTGCGGCAGGTAGAACGTCTGGCCGAACAGGCCGGCGATCGTCTCCGCAATGTGCGTTTTCCCGTTCCCGGAGTCGCCGAAGATGAACAGCGAACGTGCCGAGTTCACCGCGGGCCCGAGCGTGTCGAGCACGGCGGGGTCGAGGACGAGATCTGAGAAGGCGTGGGCCAGTCGCTCGCGGCTCACGTGCAGGTGGCGCACCGACTGACGCTCGATCCACGCGTTGTACTGGAAGATCGGCACGGGGGCGGGGCCCACGTACTGGTTCGTGCCCATGGCCTCGCGGGCCCGGTCAACGCCGCCCGAGGTGAGCTCGAAAATGTAGCCGCCGCGGCCGGTCCCGACCGTGCGGCGGACCTCGATGAACCGCCCCTGCTGCAGGCGCATGAGCTGATCGTCGACGATGGGGAACGGCAGGCAGATGAAGTCGACCAGCTGCTGGCCGGAGCGCGCGCCCTGCACGTAGAGGGTCTTCAGAACCAGCTCGGCGACGGTCTCGGGGAGCAGACCGGTGTCCTCCACCCTCTCCGGGACGGGGGGTGCCGAGTGCTGCGTGACCGCCTCGTCGGATCGCGTTGCCGCCGAGGCTGGTACGGTCATGCCGCCTCCCGTGCCGGGTTCCAGGTGAGGATATCGCCCACGAGCGTGCCCGTGCGGCGCAGGGTCCCCGCCGGCAGCTCGACCGCTGCCCGCGCGGATCCGTGCCACTCGGAGCTCGCTCCGGGCCCGAGGCTGTGATACGTCGCCAGAACCGTGCCGTGCCGGTCGACGAACGCGACGTCGATCGCGTACCGCATGCCGTACATGTGGACGGCTTTGCAGGGGATCAGGAGGAGGCCTTCCCCTTGGACCATGTCGGGGCGCCCGAGGAGACCCCGAAACCGCGACCACCACCCATCGGCCATGCGGATCTGCGTCCCGAGACGCCGGCCCCGCGAGATGTTCATTACCGTCATGCCACCACTCCTCAGTCGTTCAATTCAGACCCGCGAGGGTCCGATAGATGCTGATCAGGGCCGGCCCCAGGATGACGACGAACAGAGCCGGGAAGATGCAGAAGGCGAGCGGGAAGACGAGCTTGATGGTTGTCTTTGCCGCGGCTTCTTCGGCGCGCTGGCGCCGTTTGGTGCGCAGCGTGTCCGAATGGACGCGCAGTGCCTGGGCGACCGACGTGCCGAAGCGGTCGGTCTGAATGAGCATGGCGACGAGCGACTGGAGATCGACGACGCCGGTGCGCTCGCCGAGGTTGCGGAGGGCTTCCTCGCGGGGCACGCCGGCGCGGATCTCGAGATTCACCATCGTCAGCTCGTTGCTCGTGATCGCGGACACGTGCCGGATCTCCTCGGCTACCCGCACCAGGGCCTGGTTCAATGCGAGGCCGGCCTCGACGCAGACGACCATGAGGTCGAGCGCGTCGGGGAGCGCGAATTGGATCTCCTTCTGGCGCGCGCGCGCGCGCTGTCCGACGTGGAGCGACGGTGCCACCCACCCGAGCGCGGCACCCCAGACGCTCGCGAGCATCGCTTTCATCGCGTCGCCGGCGAGCGCCTGGAACACGATGAAGCCGAGCATGCCGAGGCCGACCGTGAGGGCGACGCGCGCGCCCCAGTACACCAGGACCGCAGAGGGCTCCCGGTACCCGGCGTAGATCAGCTGCTGGCGCAGCGTGCTGACGTTGCGCGCCCGATCCTGCGGCTCCTCGACCGGGGCCTGGTCGCGGGCCTTCTTGGCACCGGACCGCCGACGCTCGCCGGCGACCTGCTCCCCCACGAATTCAAGCACGGCCTTGAGCTGCTGCGACTGCCGCTGGCGACGTCCGCGCTGCGCCGGGTCGTCGAGATCGTTGTGCTGGGCGAGGTCGTCGAGCTGCCGCTCCACGGCGCGCGTCCGGGTGGGCAGGATCCACGCGATGCCGAGCACCACCGCGCCCACCGCCACGCCGATCAGGATCGCTACGAAGAAGAGCATCGTCCCGTCCTCAGATCTCGATGTCGACGATCTTGCGGATCCACAGGTATCCCAGCACCTGCAGCACCAGGGCGAACACGAGGAAGTACCGCGCGATCGGATCGACGAATAGCGTGATCACATACTCGCGATTGATGAAGAACAGCGCCGAGCCAACGGCGAACGGGAGAATCGAAAGCACGTAGCCGCTGAACCGACCCTGCGCCGTGTACACGCGGATCTGCCGCTTGATCGTGAAGCGGGCACGGATCACGTACGCGATCTTGTCGAGCACCTCGGCGAGGTTGCCGCCCACTTCGCGCTGCACCAGAATCGCGGTGATGAGGATCCGGACGTCGGTGAGTGGCACGCGGTCGCACAGGCCGAGCAGCGCCTCGTCGAATGGCATGCCGAAGCGCTGTTCCTCGAAGACGCGGCGGAGCTCCCCCGCGAGAGGCTCGAGGGCTTCGTCGCCTACCATTTTGAGACCGGCGGAGAGGGGATGGCCAGCACGCATCGCCCGGCCGATCAGGTCGATCGCGTCGGGAAGCTGCTCCTCGAACGCGGCCATGCGGCGCGTGGCCTTGTGCTTCACATACGCGTAGGGCAGCGATCCGGCGCCGAGGGCAGCGAAGAAGATGGCCGGCGCCACCGGGAAGACGAGGGCGACACCGACCGCCCCCGCGAGCGCGAGCCCCACCGTGGCGATGGAGAAGCTCTGCACCGTCCACGACAGCCCGGCGCGGTCCATGAGGGCCGAGATCCCGCGGAACTGCGGGACGCGCGCGGTGAGCGCCTCGAGCCATTGCGCGTCGATGCGTCCGCCGTCGCGGAACAGCGCCGCCGCCGGGGATCCGGCGGTGGAGGTCGATAGCGCATCGAGCTGACGGACGACGACTCGCCGCTGGCGCATCTCGAGCGCCCACTCGACGCCGAGCGCCACGGCGACCGTCGCGAGGGCGACGGCAGCAAAAATGGCCAAAGTCGGTCCCCAGGTGCCCAGGAACTCCATCAGCGCCGCCCCGCCTCAGCGCTCCGGTCGGGAAGGGGAGAGAACAGGCCCGCCGGCAGCTCGATGCCCCAGGCCTGCAGCCGCTCGGTGAAACGCGGCCGGATGCCGGTGGCGCGGAACCGTCCCTGCACCTTGCCGTCGTCGGTCATGCCCTGCCGGTCGTACACGAAGATGTCCTGCATGGTGATGACGTCGCCCTCCATGCCGACGACCTCGGTCAGGGTCACGATCTTGCGTGAGCCGTCGGTGAGGCGGCTGACCTGAATGATGACGTCGATCGCGCTCGAGATCTGCTGGCGCACGCCCTTGTCAGGGAGATTCAGGTTCGCCATCGCCACCATCGTTTCGAGCCGGCTCAGCGCGTCGCGCGGCGTGTTGGCGTGCAGGGTCGTCAGCGATCCGTCGTGGCCCGTGTTCATCGCCTGCAGCATGTCGATCGCCTCGGAGCCGCGCACCTCGCCCATCACGATGCGGTCGGGCCGCATCCGGAGCGAGTTGATCAGCAGCATGCGCTGAGGGACCTCGCCCTCGCCCTCGATGTTGGCGGAGCGGGTTTCGAGGCGGACCACGTGCGGCTGGCGCAGCTGCAGCTCGGCCGAGTCCTCGATCGTGACGATCCGCTCGTCGGCGGGGATGGACGACGAGAGGATGTTCAGCAGCGTCGTCTTCCCGGCGCCGGTGCCGCCCGAGATGAGGACGTTGAGCCGCGCCCGCACGATGCCTTCCATGAGCTCGAGCATCGGCTTCGTCACGCTGCCGTAGCGCAGCAGATCCTCGCCCGACAGCGCGTCGCGCTTGAATTTCCGGATCGAGAGGTGCGGCCCGTCGATCGCGAGGGGCGGGATGATCGCGTTCACGCGCGAGCCGTCGGGCAGGCGGGCGTCCACCATGGGCGACGAGTCGTCGATGCGGCGACCGACTGCCGAGACGATGCGATCGATCACCTGGAGCAGGTGCTTGTCGTCCTGGAACCGGGCCTCGGTCAGCGTCAGCTTGCCGTGGCGCTCGACGAAGACCTGCTTCGCGGTGTTGACGAGGATGTCGGCGACGTCCGGATCCTGCATCAGCGGCTCGAGCGGCCCGAGACCGAAGATCTCGTCCACCACCTGCCGCACGAGCAGCTCCCGCTCGCCCAGATTGAGCGGCAGCTGCTCCTGGGCGACGAGGTCCTGCACGACCTTCGCGATGGTAGACACGACTTCGTCGCGCTCCAGGCGGTCGAGCGTCGAGAGATTGAGGCGCTCGAGGATGCGGCGGTGGACCCGGCCCTTGATGTGTTGCAGCGTCTGGCTCGACGCGCCGTTGTCAGGGGCTGCCCCGGGGCTCTGCCAGGGCATGGACCGCCGCTTGGCGTCCGCCGACGCGGCCGCGGCGCCGGAACTCCGCCGCCCGTCGCCGCCCACCGAAAACGCGCCGGTCGTACGCTTGCCGTCGCCCGTCATGCCGGTACCTCCCCGCTGGTCCGACCGCGGATGCGGCCCACGAGATCGCTGATCCGACCGCTGATCCGACGCGCGCCGTTGGCGGGCCGCAGGCCGAGCAGATCGACGCCCATCCCCTGAAGATCCCGGGCGTAGCGTGACTTCACGTTCCCCACCACGGGGCTCGCGGAGTTGATGGAGTGGCTCACAGCCTCGTAGTCGTTGCTCAGCGTCCAGTACACGTCGAAGCCGACCGCCCGGCGCACGTCATCGAGCGAGATCACATCGTCCGGGTGGTAGCGGTTGACCACGAGACGCAGCCGCTCGGGGTCGCGGCCGAACACCTGCTCGAGCAGTGGCTTGCACCGCTGCAGATTGCGCAACGCCGGCACGCCCACCGGCGTTACGAGGAACACGCGATCCGCCTCCTCGAACGCCACGACGCTCTCGAGCGAGAACGACTTCGGCGTGTCCACGACGACGTAGTCGTAATGCCGGCGCAGGTACCCGAGGATGGCACGGATGTCCTCGCCGGGGATCCGACCGGCCGGGTCGGGGTGAAACGGCGCGGGGAGCACGTGAATGCCCGAATCGTGCGGCGTGATGAACGACGCGAGCAGGCCGGCATCGATGCGCGCGAAGCTCTGCGCCAAATCGATGAAGGAGAAGCGCGGCTTGAGACCCAGCAGCACCGCGGCCTCGCCCAGCTCGAGGTCCAGGTCCACGAGCAGGGTCTTCTTCCCGCTGAGCCGCTGCAGGACGATCGCCAGGTTCGTGGCGACGGTGGTGGCACCCGCGCCGCCCTTGGGACTGAACACGGCGAACATCTGGCCGGGCACGCGATTAGCCGGAGCCCACCCCAGCCGGCGCGCCGCACGATCGACCGCCGCCCGGATCGCGGCTTCCGCGACTGGCTTCGGCAGATACTCGGACACGCCGGCGCGCATCGCCTCGAGCAACGTTTCGGCCGCGAGCACCGGGCCCGCGCCGATGACATGACGCTGCGCGTTGCCCTCCGCCAGGAACCGGGCGAAGCTCACCGCCGTCCCCGGGTCGTCCCCGAAATCCACGAACACGAGCTCCGGGTCGATCCGCCGCAACGCCGCGATCTGTTCGTCGCTCATCTCGGCGAACGGCTCGGTGACTTCCAGAGTCAACTCGATCCCGCGGTCGTCGGCGCTCAGCACGTGACGCAGCGCCTCTCGGAAGCCGGGGTCGGTCGAAATCAGCACACTGCGCACGCGCGACTCCGTCGTCGGGGTGGTCATCTGACGAGCTTGAGCGACTTGACGAGGGATCCGGTTTGCTGGCCGGGCGTTCCCTCGCCAGCGACGTAATAGAGGAAACGGCCCGTCACCGGGTCCTGGTTGCGGCGCTGCTCCTCGATGAACATCAGGGCGAAGTTGTTGAACCGGATCGACTGCATCCCCGGCCCCTGGATCTCGCCCGGCGCGAACAGCGCGACCTTGATGACGCGCGGGCTCGCCATCCAGCTGGAGCCATAGCTCGAGTTGCGGACGGCGCCGCGGCCGTTGTCGAGCGTCGGGTCCCACACGGCGTTCGGGTCCTGATCGATCAGCTCGCGTGTGCCCTGCCACGTCGGGCCGATCATGTTGCCGGGCTCGAGGTCGTACGGTTGCCCGAGCGTGATCGGGGTGGTGTTGCACGTGCAGATGTTGCGGCGGTAGACCGCGCCGCCGGTGGAACCGCCACCGCCACCCCCCTGGGCACACTGGCCCTGATTGGGGTCGGTCGGCACGCGCCACGGCAGGAACAAGCCGGGCTCGGGTGCCTGGACGTCCTGCGGGTTGCTCACTTTGATCTTCACCTGGCGGCCGTAGTCACCGATGACCGACGTATTGTTCCGCCACGCGCTGCCGTAGCCGGTTTCGGTCGGCTGGCCGGTGGGTCCCGTGTACGGGGCATAGTAGTCGCCGGCGTTGTCACCCCACCGCCAGACCTCGTTGCCGTCCCAGATCCGGTTGCCGTTGGTGTCGCCGTTGGCATCGTGCCACAGGTCGGGAACGGCAAAGGGCTTCAGGCACCGCGCGGTCCCCGCCGAAACGGCCTCGGCCTCCGCGTACGCCCCGATCGGGACCCAGCGCTTGCCGAGGACGCGGGCGAACAGCGTCTGCACCGAGTCACGGTAGATGTTGACGCCCACCTTGGCGCTTTCGGGCACGACGCGGATCGTCACTTCGCTCGTGTCGATCGGGCCATTCTGGAACGTGTTGCGCAGCGCGTACTCCATCGCGCGGTTGCGCGCGGGCTGGACCGCGTCGGTCTGGCTCGCAAAGTCCATGAACGCGCTCGCGCCCGCGAGCGCCGCGGCATCCGCGGCGCGCTGCGCGTCGCTCCGGGCCACGTAGAGCATTCCGAGATCGATCGCGAGCGCCATGAAGCCGAAAATGGCTCCGAGCGCGACGGTCACGAAGATCAGCGTCGCGCCACGCTCGTTGGCGATTCGGTGCCGCCGGAAGATCCAGGATCGCATCCACATGGCTGCCTCCGCCGCGCGTCAGTTCTGGGGCTGGCCCTGCGGCGCGACACGGCCGCGCAACGAGCCGTCCCACTGCCAGGTCTCCGCCTCGCCCGTGGGCAGCGCGGGAGCCACGTCCGTCCCGTCCACCAGCCGCGGGGTCACGAGCACGAGCAACTCGGTCCGGTTCTGCTGTGCGTCGGTCGATCGGAAAAAGGTGCCGAGGATCGGGATGTCGCCCAGCAGCGGGATCTTGGTGACGTTCTTGGTCCAGGTGTTGTCGAGCAGGCCCGCGATGGCGAGGTACTGGCCGTCGCGCAGCTCCACCTCGGTTTCGGCGCGCCGGGTCAGCAGGGCCGGGATCTGGTAGCCCTGGAAGCTGAGACCGTTGGCGAAGTCGAGCGAGGACACCTCGGGCGCCACCTTGAGCCGGATGCTGCCGCCGGCGGTGATCTCCGGCGTGAACTTGAGACGGATGCCGAACTCCTTGAACACGATCGTGACCGCGCCCGACTGGCTGCCGCTCTGCACCACGGGGTAGGGGAACTCGCCACCCGCGAGGAATGAGGCTTCCTGGCCCGGCAGCGCCAGCAGGTTGGGCTCGGCGAGGCTGCGGAAATGACCGCGCGACTTGAGCACCTTGATGACCGCATCGAAGTTCGCGTTCGGCTCCGACAGGAACAGGCGGACGAGGCCGTCGGACACTGTCTCGCCGAACCAGTTGCTGTTCCGGTCGGCCTGGAGCTCGTGCGGATTGAGGGTGGCCAGCGCCGTCGCCATTTCCTTGGCGGCCGAGCGCGTCACCTCCGCGAAGCGCACCTGGAGCAGCACCTGCCGTCCCGGAGGAGCCTGGAGGCGGTCGATCACGGTCGCGCCGCTGCCTTTGGCGATCTCGACGGCCTGCTGGGCCACCCCGCGCGTGCTCACTCGGCCGGACAGCGTGACCGTGTTGGCGCTCGCCGAGACGGCGATGCCGTCATCCGGGAACAGCGCGCCGAGGTAGCGCTCGAGCGCGGGTGCGTCGGCCGTTACCTGGACCGTATACATCGACACGCGGCCACCCGGCTGCCACACGAGCAGGCTCGTCGTGCCGATCTGCTTGCCGGTGACGAGCACCTCGGTGGGCGACACGGCGACGGCGTCCGCCACGGCCGGCTCGCCGATCGAGAAGCGCTGCACCGAGCCGTCGTAGACCAGCAGGGCCGAGGCGCCGGTCGAGACCGTCACGACGCGCTCGGCGCCGGTCACGATCCGCTGGGCCGCGACGGGAGTCGCGGCGAGGACACCGAGTCCGATGAGAATGCTGCCCGCTATGCGTTTCACGAGTCGCCTCGATTGGTCAGAATCTGATGAGCGTGCGTACGCCGCCCCGGTATGCTTCCACGACGCCTTCACCCGAGCCGCTGCGCGTCACGGGGCTGCTGGCGCGCGGGCTGCCGTTCCCCCGTTTGCCCGGCAGGAGCCCGCGCGTATCGATGCCGCTGGTGCGCACGTCTGCATCGTCCATGGTGTTGCGCAACGCCAGCTGAATCTTGCCCTCGTTCGCCGCCAGCACGAGCAACTCGCCCTCCTCGGGCGTCACCATCAGGGTCATCACCGATACGGTGATCGGCTTGCCCTGGGCGTCCTGCTGCACGATCTGGCCGGCGGCCAGGACTTTCATGTTCTGCAGAATGAGCTGCGTGACCGTTTCCTTGCGCTCGAGCTTCGGCGGGAGCGTGAGCAGCACGTCCACCCGGGTGCCGGGGAGGACGAAGCCGGCGACGCCGATCACGTCGTCCACGCGGACGCTGACGGCGCGCATCCCCTCGGGGATGGTGATCGCGAGCCCGGCCCCCGCTTCCCGCGCGGCCAGCTTGCCCTCGAGGATCACCTCGTTCACGCGGACCGGCGTGATCAGGCCCCGGCCCACGAGCGCCTCAGTGCTCGTGACGAACCCCTGCGGCACGGCGTCGCCGTGCCAATCGATCAGGCGCACATCCTCGGCGCGCAGCATCGTGCCCAGCGGGAGATCGCGCGCCGCGACGGCGACCTGCTGGCGCGGTGCCTCGGCGGCGATGAGCCGCGGGGTGCGCTGCTGCAGGTAGGCGAGGGCGAAGTAGGCCGCCGAGCCTCCCGACACGACCGCCAATAGCAGGATCCACCACAACCGGCGTTGTCTCACAGCGAATCTCCTGAGGTCGACTGGACGGTTACTCGTTCCGCATCACGAACGAGGTGCGGAGCGTGATCGACGCGTCGGTGTTGGTCCAGCCCATGAACGGGCGGAGGAACACGAACCGGTAGGGGACCGCGATCGTCATCGTGGCTGGCGTTCCCGAGCCGGTTCGCCACCCCGACAGCATCTTCGTCGCGCGCGTGGTATCGATGGAGGCGCGGGCGAGCGCGCGGTTCACGACGGCGTACACCGAGTCCTGGGTCGTCACGGTGTTCGCCACCACCGCGCTCCGAGCGCCCAACCGGGCCGCGTCGGTCACGGCATGGTAGACGTTCCACGCCCGCGCGAACTCGAACACGGCGATGAGCAGGAGCAGCAGGAACGGCATCACCAGCGCGAACTCCACCATCGCCTGGCCCCGTTCGTTACGCAGCGCGTTCATGGCAACAGGCCTCCACGGAACCACCACAGCAGGGTGCCGGTCGCGATGGCCAGGCCGTAGGGCACCGTCATCGTGCCGGGCTGGCGCAGCCGGATCGCGGCCCCGGCGCGGGCGAACAGCACCCAGTCCTTCGCGAAGTCGTAGGTGTTCGCGAGCGACCGCACGAACACCCGCCGCCGCGCGGCTTCGAGGAGCGCCAGGATCCCTCCCGCGATCGCGACGAGCGCGAGGGTTCCGAACAGCTGTCCCAGTCCCACGAAGGCGCCCACCGCCCCCAGCAGTTTGACGTCGCCGCCCCCGAGGAACCCGAGGGCGAAGATCGGGAGAGCCAGCAGCAGGGCGACGAGTACTCCCCCCATCCCGTCGAGCACCCCCACACCGCCCAAGGGAATACGCAACGCCAGCCCCGCCGCCACACCCGCCAGGGTCAGGGCGTTCGGAATGCGCCGCTCGCGCACGTCGTACCAGCAGGCGAGGGACAGCAGCGCTGTCAGCATCACGGTCGCAACAATCGTCAGCATCGTGCGTTCGCTTCGTTCGGGCGACGGGAGACCGGGCGGAGCGCCCGGCCTCCCGTTAGACCACACCACCCGTCGTTAAGCGTGTCTCGTCACGGAGTCGGCGTGTACGCGTTCGCCGGCTGCGCCGCGAGCGAGTCGGCCGCCGTGTCGAGCACGTCGCCGGTCTCGTTACGCAAATACAGGAACACGGCGATCAGGCCGATCGCCACGAGCGCGACGATCAGAGCATACTCGACCATGCCCTGACCCGACTCGTCGCTCCACAGTTGCTTCAACAGGTGCCGCATGACTGCCTCCTGGGCCCGCGGGCCCACTCTGGTGGGGATGTCCGTGTCTCGACACGGGTGGTTTCGGGAACGGCATCGCCGCTCCCGGGCGGCGCTCCATTGCAACAGGTGTTCCACCGCTCGCCACAGGAGGGTCACCGTCCCGTGGTGGTCACCCAACTGCCTGACGTGTAGAGGGATAGAGATTGCGGGCAGATCCTGCGTGAGATTCGCTCGCGGGCAATCCGACGCGTTACCTTTTCGCGCTTCGTGCGGAGATGGTGACGCTCGCCCCGCGTGTGCCGCGCGCGCAACACCGTGTCCGGTCGAACCGCCTCTGAGAAGGG
>JBFGDF010000049.1:0-18684 GCA_041580775.1 Gemmatimonadales bacterium | reverse complement strand
TAGCGGGCCCCCCGGGGTTGAGCTGAGTGATGGCGAGCACCACGAGCGCCACCACGACGAGCGCCGCCCCCACGAGCCACGGGACGTTGTTCCGTCGGCCCGCCCCCGGCACCCCGCGGCCCGCCGGGCCGGCGGCACGCCCGGTCGGGGCGCCGCAGCCATGGCAGAACTTGGCGCCGGCACTGAGGGCTGCGCCACACGCCGCACACGCCGCGGCCGACAACTGGGCGCCGCACGAACTGCAGAACTTGCCGCTGGCGTTGGCGCCGCACGTGGGACACTTCATGCTGGATGCGCTCCTGGGAGGTCGAAAAGGTCGCGTGCGGCAATGTAATAGGGGCAGCGGACGGACGGACAGGCGACGGACGGGAAGAGGGTCAACGGACAGAGGGCAGGGCAAGGGCCCCCACCCGGTCGCCGCCCACCCGGCCGTCCGTCGTTCCGCCGTTCCGTCCTCCGTCCAGCCGTAGCGCCCTTGCGCAACGCGCGTTAACGTTGCGCGCATGAGCGGCGAGCCACGAAAGAGCAAGCGGTTTGACCCGCCATTGAGCGCGATTCAAGCGCGTCAGATGGGCGAGTTGCAGCGCGGCGAGAGCCGTTGGGACGTGCTGATCGAGTTCGCCCGGGATGACGAAATTGGGGGCCTGCGCGGGCGGATCCACTTCGTCTCCGGTCGCGCGCACCGGCTCTCCGGCTGGATCTTCCTCGAGTGGTCGGCGAAGGACATCGAGACCCGGTTCGGCGAATTCTCGGCGCAGGAGCTCTGGAACCTGCTTGACTCGCTGACCTGATCCCGCCGCCACAGGGCCCCCGTAGTCCCCACCTCCACCCCACGTCATCCCCCGGCCACCGGGTGCGCCGGGGGTGGGCGGTGTGCAGCATGCTGGCCCTGAGGGTCACCCCTGGCCGGCGCCCTCGGGCGTGGCGGGAACTGCACAACTGTCACACGATTTCGGCATCATTTGCCTAATTTCGTAGGCAATTTGTCAAAATACCGGCGTTCTTGGGCAAGAAACGGGGACGGATCTTGCAGGATGGGGCGATATCGCTTGACACCGCGAAGCGGCGTCGATAGCTTGCCGCCTTCCGGATTTCACCCTCTGCGAAGGAGCAGCACCGTGCCACCGAAGCCACGTCCCGGCCCGACGGGCGAGAAACCCCCGTTGCGCGGCCGGGTGATCGACACGAAGGGCGCCACCAAGACGGACATCCTGAAGGTCTGCAGGGACATGCAGGTGGATTTCCTCCGTCTCCAGTTCTCGGATGTCACCGGCGTCAACAAGAACGTCGAGGTCCCGCAGTCGCAGTTCGAGAAGGCCGTCGCGGGCGAGATCATGTTCGACGGCTCCTCCATCGAAGGCTTCGTGCGGATCGAGGAGAGCGACATGCTGCTCCGTCCCGATCTCGACACGTTCAAGGTGCTGCCGTACGAGGATGAGGGCGGGCGGGTGGCGCGGATCATCTGCGACATTCTGGTGCCGGACGGCTCGCCGTTCGCCGGCTGCCCGCGGCTCACCCTGAAGCGTCAGATCGAGCGGGCCAAGAAGCTCGGCTACCAGATGATGGCTGGCTGCGAGGCCGAGTTCTTCATTTTCGTGCTGGACGAAGACGGCGACCCGACCCTCACCACCCACGACACGGGCGGGTATTTCGATCTGGCGCCAGTGGACAAAGCCGAGCCGATCCGCCGGCTGATCATCGAGGACCTGGTGCACATGGGCTTCGAGGTCGAGGCCGGGCACCACGAAGTGGCGGTGGGGCAGCACGAGATCGATTTCAAGTACGCCGACGCAATGGAGACGGCCGACAACATCGCCACGTTTCGCTTCGTCGTGCGGAACGTCGCCTATCGGCACGGCTTCCTGGCCACGTTCATGCCGAAGCCGATCTTCGGGCAGAATGGGTCGGGCATGCATACGCACCAGTCGCTGTTCAAGGGCGGGAAGAACGCGTTCTACGACGAAAAGGCGGAGTGGCAGATCTCACGGGTGGGGCAGCACTACATCGCGGGCCTGCTGGACCATGCGCGCGGTTTCTGTGCGATCACCAACCCGCTCGTGAACAGCTACAAGCGGTTGGTGCCGGGCTACGAGGCGCCGACCAACGTGGCGTGGAGCATGCGCAACCGGTCGCCGCTGATCCGGATCCCGGAGCGCCGTGGACAGGGCACGCGCTGTGAGCTGCGGATGCCCGATCCGTCGGCCAACTCCTATCTGGCGCTCGCGGTCATGCTGGCGGCCGGGCTCGACGGGATCGAGCGGAAGCTCATCCCCCCCGCTCCCGTGAACAAGAACATCTTCACGATGAGCGAGCGCGAGAAGCGCCGCTACAAGATCACGGAACTGCCGCGCGACCTGCACGAAGCGCTCGATCAGTTCGAGAAGGACAAGGTGATCACCGAGGCGCTCGGGCCACACATCGTCGAGCGGTTCGTCGAGGCGAAGCGGCAGGAGTGGCTCGACTACTCGGCCCAGGTGCATCACTGGGAGATCGACCGCTACCTCGGTCGGTACTAGCCCGGAGCGACGGAAGGACGGAACGCCCGCCTCGTTCCGTCTTTCCGGCTTTCCGTCTGTTCGCCCGGCTTCTAGACTTCCCTGCATGCTTTCCCGCTGCCTCCTCATGGTCGCCGCAGCGGCGCGGGGCGCGCGCCCCCTCGGCGCGCAGGCGCCCACCATCGACTCCGTCGCCATTGCCGCGCAGGACATCTTCGATTCGACCGAAGCCCAACGCCACTGGTTGTTTGCCCTGACCAACGCCCTCCACGTGCGTACGCGGCCGTGGGTCGTGCGGCGGGAGGTGCTGTTCCGCGTGGGGGACCGCTACGACCCGCGCGTGCTCGAGGAGACGGAGCGCAACCTGCGCCGTCTCGGGATCTTCCGACGCGTCGTCGTCGACACGACGTGGGTCGACGATCGGCTCGTCGCGCGGGTGGTGACGTCCGACGGCTGGACCACGTCGCTCGAGACCAACGCCAGTTCGACCGGTGGGGTCTTCACGTGGTCGGTGGGGCTCAACGAGCGCAACGTGCTCGGGACGGGGAACCTCGTGGGCGCGAGCTACCGCAAGGAGGTCGATCGGGACGCGTGGCGCTTCCGCGGGCAGATCAACCGCGCCTTCGGGACGCGGGCCGTCGTCGCCGGCTTCTTCGACAACCTGAGCGATGGGCGCGCCGGCGCCTGGGCGCCGGAGGTGCAGTTCCGGTCGTTTGGAGACCGGGTCGGCGGCGGGCTGCCGGGCGAGGCGGCCAGCCGGCGCGTGCTGCGCTTCCGGGACGGCGTGGAGAACGACACGCTCTGGACCCGTGCCTTCGTGCAACGGGCGTGGGTCGCCTGGGCGCCCACGGCCGGTGCGGGCGGATTCGTGCGCCTTGGTCTCTACGGGCACGTGCGGCAGGAGCAGTTTCTCCAGGTCGAGGACACGGCCCTCGCGGTTCCGGACTCGCTGACGGGGGTGGCGGGTGTGTTCCTGGAGGCCCAGCGGCCCAGCTACCTCGAGGTGACGCACTACAACGGCTTTGCGCGCGAGGAGGACATCGACCTGAGCGCACGGGTCATTCTCGGGATCGTCGCGGCGCCGACGGCATTCGGGTACGAACGGAATGGTGCGGGACTGGGCATCGACGTGTCCGGCGGGATCGGCACGCCAACGGCGTTCGCGCGGCTCCGGGCCGGCGCCGCGGCCCTCCTCACGTCCGCCGGGCTGGATTCCGGCCAGGTGCGTGTCGGACTCACCCTCGCGTCACGGGTGATCCCCCGCCAGGCCACGGTGCTGCACGTCGAGGCGGGCGTGCAGAAGAACCCGCGGCCGGGCGGCGAGTTCGATCTGGGGCACGGACGCGGCCCGCGCGCGTTCGAACCGCACGCCTTCACCGGCACGCGGGCCGTCTGGGGTGTGCTCGAGCATCGCCTGTTTCTGGTGGACGACCTGTTCGGCCTGCTCGGAGTGGGAGTGGCGGGGTTCCTGGACTACGGGGGAGCGTGGTTTGCCGACCAGGACCCCCGCTTCGGCGGCGATGTGGGCCTGGGGCTGCGGTTGGGCGCGACGCGGTCGACCGGCCCCAACGTCGGGCGGCTCGACCTGGCGTATCAGTTCGGAGACGGCGTCACCGGCAGTCGCTGGGTCGTGAGCTTCGGGCGGGCGTATGAATTCTGAGACAGGGAAGAACGGGTCCGACGGAACGACGGAGGGCCGGGGGCGTTCCGTCCGACCGTCGGGTCGTCTTACCACGCCACCCGCACCGCCGTCCCGGTCGCGCTCACCATGAGCATGGTCCCGCCCTGGCCGATCTGGATTGTCTCGTAGTCGAGGTCGATCCCCACGACGGCATTGGCCCCGAGCCCCTCCGCCTGGCTGTGCAGTTCCTGAAGAGCGATGTTGCGGGCCCGCTGGAGTTCCTGCTCGTAGGCGGCGGATCGGCCCCCGACGATGTCGCGAATGCCGGCGAAGAAGTCCTTGAAGATGTTCGCGCCGAGGATCGCTTCGCCGGTCACGATGCCGAGATACTCGGTGATCTCGTATCCGTCGATCGACGGGGTCGTCGTCAGCAGCATGGTGTCCGTCCTCGCTGGGGGGTCGGGCTGCATCCCGGGACGAATATTCCGGTACGGGCCTGCGTCGCGCAACGTCCCAACGTGGCCCGTGGCCCGTCGGCCGGACATATTGGAGCCGCATGTTCGCCTTCAGCCCCCAGCTGAGTCTGCCGTTCACCGACCCGGTGCTCGTGTTTGCGCTGGCGATGGTGATCTTCCTGCTCGCCCCGCTGGCGGTGCAGCGGTTCAACGTGCCGGGCATCATCGGGGTGATCGTCGCCGGGGCGATCGTCGGTCCGCACGGGCTCAACCTGCTGGCGCGCGGTCCGACGATCGTGCTGCTCGGCACCGTGGGACTGATCTACCTGATGTTCCTCGCGGGCGTCGAGATCGACCTGCACGGGTTCCAGCGCTACCGCTGGCAGAGCGTGTGGTTCGGGGCCGTGACCTTCCTACTGCCGCAGGGCCTCGGGCTGGGCGCCGCCCTGCTGCTGGGCTTCTCACTCCCGAGCGCCGTGCTGATCGGGGCCATGCTGGCGTCGCATACGCTGCTGGCCTATCCCCTGGCGCTGAGCATGGGGATCGCGAAGAACGCGGCGGTGACGACGGCTGTCGGGGGCACGATGATCGCCGATACGGCGGCGCTGCTTGTGCTAGCCGTCGTGGCCTCGGCGACGCGGGGCGCGCTGGACGTGGCTTTCTGGCTCCGGCTGCTGCTGTCCCTCGGCGTGTTCGTCGCGGTCATCCTGCTGGGGCTGCCGCCGCTGGCGCGATGGTATTTCCGCCGGGAGACGACCAGCACGGCCGCGACGTTCGTGTTCGTCATGACTGTGCTGTTTGCCGGGGCGTTCTTCGCCGAGCTGGCCGGGGTCGAGCCGATCATCGGCGCCTTTCTCGTCGGCCTCGCGCTCAATCGCCTCATTCCGCCCCAGGGGCTGCTGATCAATCGGGTGCACTTCCTGGGGGAAGCGTTCCTCATCCCCTTCTTCCTGCTGTCAGTCGGCATGTTGGTCAACGTGCGCGTGCTGCTCGGCGGCCCCCGGGCGTGGCTGGTGATCGCCACGCTCGTCACCCTCGGGATCCTGGGCAAGTGGCTGGCTGCGGGCCTCACGGCCCGCGCGTTCCGCTACCGCCCCGAGGAGCGGCACACCGTATTCGGGCTGTCGGTGCCGCGGGCGTCGGCCACGCTGGCCATCGCGCTCATCGGTCTCGAGGTCGGGTTGTTCGACGAGGTGATCGAAAACGGGGTCGTCGTGCTCATGATGGTGACGAGCTTCCTGGGGCCTTGGATCGTGGAGCGCCACGGACGCGCGCTGGCGCTGGAGGAGGAGCGGACCCCGCTGCAGCCGAGTACCATGCCGCGCCGCGTGCTCGCGCCGATGTCGAACCCGAAGACCGCCCCGCAGCTCATGGACCTCGCGCTGCTGCTGCGGGAAGAGCGTTCGACCGAGCCGTTGTACGTCCTCACGGTCGTCCCCGAGGACGGCACGTCCGCAGACGACTACGTCGCCAACGCGGAGAAGATGCTCTCCAAAGCCGTGGCCTACGCCTCCGGGGCGGGCGCCGAGGTGCAGGCCATCACGCGCGTGGACCAGAATTTCGCGAGCGGGATCCTGCGAGCGGCCGTCGAGACGCGCAGCACCACGGTCGTGATCGGCTGGGACGGGCGAACGTCTCGTCAATGGGTCTTCGGCAGCACGCTGGACCAGCTGCTGGAACAGAGCACCCAACAGGTTCTGGTGGCCAAGCTGGGGCACCCGCTCAATACGACCAAGCGCCTGGTCGTGCTGATCCCGCGCGGCTCCGACCACGCGCCCGGCTTCCTCGACGCGGTCACGACCGTGAAGCGGCTGGCGAACCGGTTGGGCGCCCAGGTCCTGCTCCTCGCGGTCGAAAGCGAGGCCGAGATCTACGAACCGCAGATCGCCCGGGTGAAGCCGGTCGTGCCGACAAGGGCACGGGCTGCCCGGAACTGGAGCGCGACGCTCGGCATGCTGCGGGGGATTCTGGAGCGCGAGGACCTCGTGGTCGTGCTGGGGGCGCGGCGCAACACCGTCTCTTGGCATCCGTTCCTGCAGCGGCTGCCGGCCAGGCTGGCGGCGCTCGTCCCCGAGAGCTTCCTGTTGCTGTATCCGGCGGAGCGCGTCGAGCCGGGACGGTCAGCCGGCCCGGATGCCGACCTACCCCGCGCGCTTGCCCGGTCGCGCATCGTGCCCGATCTGTCGGGGCAATCGGCGCACAGTGTGCTCGATGCCCTGCTCGAGCGCCAGTACCGCGCCGACAAGGGCCGGCGGAGGGACATTCTGCGGCTGCTGCTCCATAGCCAGCGCGGCGCGGCGCTCGAACTCACGCCCGGGGTCGTGATCGCGCATGCCCGGCTCGATTTCCTCACGACGCCGCAGCTGTTCCTGGGGCGGACCACCGACGGCGTGCAGTTCCCGGGCACCGAACGGCCGGCCCACTTGGTGTTCCTGCTGTTGAGTCCCACCGACCAGCCGGCCGAGCACCTTGCCGTCCTGGCGGATGTCGCCCGGTTCGTGGCCGAGCCGGGGCGGATCGAGCGGCTCCGCGCGGCGGACACGATCGAGGCGATGGCCGCCGCGCTCACCCGCGAGGCCGCCTGAGGGCCTCAGGGATTGGCGGGCCGGAGGTCCACCTCACTCATCGTGGCGTGCGGCGGCAGGCCGAGCGCATGCAGGATCGTGGCGGCGACGTCCTCGGCGCGCAGGATGGTGGTGCGGTTCGGCTGCATCTGCGCCTGCTTGTCGAAGAACGGCGTGTCCACCGATCCCGGACAGACGGCCACTACCCGGACCCCATGCGGGCGGGCTTCGAGCAGCAGGGAGCGGGAAAACCCCAGCGCGGCGTGCTTCGAGGCGGCGTAGGCAGTCCCGCCGGGGAACCCGTTCCGGCCCGCGAGGGACACCACGTTCACGATGTCGCCACGGCCGGCGCGCTTCATGTCCGGCAGGAACTCGCGGGTCACGACGAACAGCGAACGGACGTTGGTGCGAAGCACGGCGTCCCAATCCTCGAGCGTCAACTCGTCGAGCGCCCCGAATCGGCCGATGCCCGCATTGTTCACGAGGATGTCCGGCACGCCGAGTTCCCCGCGGACCCGGCGCGCGAATGCCGAGACGTCCGCAGGCTCGGCCACGTCGCAGGCCGCGCCGCACGCCGTGATCCCGTCGGCTCGGAGAGCCGACACGGTTTCGTCGACCCGCGCAGCCGTGCGCGCGCAGATTGCCACCCGTGCCCCCGCGTGCCCGAGGGCGCGCGCGGTGGCCCGCCCGATGCCTTCCGTGCCCCCGGTGACGACGGCCATGCGATGCGTGAGCGTCATGGCCAAAGGCTAGCCCGGAACGCGCAGACCGCAAGCATCGCCCCAGTGGTCCCGGACCGCGCACCGATACAGATTGCGAGTTCGCCCGGCGACAGGTCCCGCCGGTGGTGGGAGGAGATCGACATGCTGCGGCTGTCCGGCGCCCGACGCGCCATGCTGACCCTTGTCACGGCCACCGCACTCGGCGCGTGCGCCGCGCGGGCCCCGTCGAGCCCCCCGTACGACCCGGTCCTTGGTGTCGAGACGTTCGAGGCGGCGTGGCGTATCGTCCACGAGACCCACTTCGACACGACGTTCAACGGGGTGGACTGGGTGGCGCTCCGCGACAGCCTCCGGCCGCGCGCCGTGCGCGCGACGAGCGCGTCCGCCCTCCGCGCGGTCATCACGGACATGCTCGACCGGCTGGGCCAGTCGCACTTTGCGATCTTCCCCAGGGAGCTCGCCGACACGCTCGACCCCGGCACGGATCCCGGCGGCGCCCGCACGGGCGACCTCGGTCTGGATTTCCGACTCATCGGCGAGGAACTCGTCGTGACGTCGGTGGAACCCGAGTCGCCGGCAGGCGCCGCCGGGATCCGTGCCGGCTGGGTGATCGAGGCGGTCGACGGCCGTTCGGTGGCCGATCTGCTGGAACGGTTGCGTGCGCGGAACGCACGCTGGCCCGTGGGGTTCCTGGTGTGGAGTGCGGTCCACAGCCGGCTCGGCGGCGCCGTGGGGACGACCTGCGCCGTCACGGTGCGCGACGGGGACGATCGGGAGCACGCGCTGGTGCTCCCCCGGCGGCAGGATCCGAGCGAGCCGGTGAAGTTCGGCAGTCTGCCGACGTTCTTCGCTAGGTTTGCGAGCCACGATACCACAACGGCCGCGGGCAGGCCCGTGAGCGTCATCTGGTTCAATTTCTGGATGGTGCCGCTCATCCGGCAGGTCGACAGCGCGATGGACGCCGCGCGCGCGGCCGACGGAATCGTGATGGACCTGCGGGGCAATCGCGGCGGTCTCGGCGGCATGATCGTGGGAGTCTCCGGCCACTTCTTCGACACCCGGGCGACGCTGGGGACGTTCCGGTACCGGCAGGCCGACCTCCAGATCGTTGCCAACCCGCGGCGGGTGAGCCAACGCGGCGAGCGGGTGCAGCC
The DNA here is from genome assembly GCA_041580775.1 of Gemmatimonadales bacterium. GTDB lineage: Bacteria > Gemmatimonadota > Gemmatimonadetes > Gemmatimonadales > GWC2-71-9 > JAOTWJ01. The sequence continues at coordinate 9,673 of JBFGDF010000049.1, read as the reverse complement.
GTACGACGGCCCGGTCGCCGTCCTGGTGGACGAGGCCAGCGCGAGCGCGTCGGAGGTGTTTGCCGGCGGGATGCAGGCGCTGAAACGCGTGCGCGTGTTCGGCGCCACCACGCTGGGTGGCGTGTTGCCGGCGGTCTGGGACCGGCTCCCCAACGGCGATGTGCTGTATCACGCGATTGCCGAGTTCATTACGAGCACGGGGGTCGTGCTCGAGGGCCGGGGGGTCGTGCCCGATGCCTCGGTCCCGCTCACGCGGAGCGACCTGCTGGCCGGCCGGGATCGCGTGATGGACGCGGCTCTCGCCTGGATCGATGCCGTCCGTGCCGAGGAGGCGCGGCCGGGGAGTGAATCCTCACTACGACTGGAGAAGGAGTAGCCGATGTGGAGTCTCTTGCGATCCTCGAGTGCCGTGGCGCTCGCGCTGGGCACGCTCCCCGTGTCTGCCGGCGCGCAGGCCGATGCGCTCCCGAGTGGGCGGGCGGTGATCCAGCGGTTCATCGACGCCGTGGGCGGCGAGGCGGCGCTCAAGCGCCAGGCCGGGCGGCATGTCGTCGGCACGTTCAACGTGCCGGCCCAGGGGATTAGTGGCGACCTGGAACTCTACCAGGCCCCGCCGAACCGGATGGCCGTCACCGTCACGATCCCGGGGATCGGCACGGTGCGCACGGGCTACGATGGGACCATTGCCTGGAACATGAATCCGATGTTGGGCCCGCGCGTGCTGGACGGCCTGGAGCGTGCCCAACTGGCGCAGGAAGCGGACTTCGAGTCGGCGCTGTATCCCGACCGCCTGTTCACCGCCCTGGAGACCGAGGCGGAGGAGGAGTTCGACGGGGTTCCGTGCTATCGCGTGAAGGTGACCACGGTCGACGGCGAATCGTATGTCGAATTCTTCGACAAGAGCACGGGGTTGCAGCGGGGCTCGCGACGCACGCAGGGATCGCCCATGGGTGATATCGAGGCCGTGAGCGTGGTCTCCGACTGGCGCGACGTCGGCGGGGTCAAGATCCCATTCAAGTCCGTTCAGCGCGCCATGGGCATCGAGCAGGTCGTGTCCATCGCGACCGTCGAGACCATGACCGTGCCGGACTCGGTGTTCGCCGTGCCGGCCGAGATCAAGGCGTTGGCCGGCCAGCAGTGAGTCGCCGGAGCGCTACGGCAGCGGCCGACGCCGGAACTCCAGCTCGGTGAACCAGAAGTCGTCGTTCGGCACGTCGATCTTCATCTCCGCGACCGTGCCGTCGGCGGCGAGCTGAAACTGCACTAGCCCGTCCCCGAACCACGGGAAGACGTGGCGCCACTGCACGCGGAACACGTCATAGTGCCAGTGGGTCAGGTCGGCCGTGAGGTCGGGGGCGGGCAGTAGCCGGAGGACCAGCCGCCCGTCTTCGACCGTCACCGTCGCGTCGCCGTATAGCGCACCGCCGTACGTCCCCGCGTAGGCCGGGAGCGGCAGCGACGGCTGCGTGCTCGATGTGCGGGTGCGCTCCCACCCCAGCCACTGACGCCGCTCCGTGCTCGTATCCGCGCGCGCACGCGCCAGATAGTCGGCGCTCCAGTCCTTCCCATCGCCACCGAGATAGGCGTCCAGGATCTGGTACGTGAGCGCGGTCTGGACGCTCGTCATGGCGTTGGTGAGGATGACGATCCCGAGTTGCTCCTCGGGAACCAGCGTCACCTGGGAGAACATCCCGTCGTAGCCGCCGCCGTGGGATACCAGCTTGCGGCCCCGATAGTCGCGCAGCCCCCAGCCGAGTCCGTAGCCGGAGAAGTGCGTCGTGGGGAAGCGCTTCTCGCTCTGGGCGCCCACCGGGATCCAGATGTGCGGCGTCCACATGGTGCGGGACGCGTCCTCGGAGAACACGCGCACGGCGTTAGCCTCGCCGCGACCGAGCTGCAGGATCAGCCACTTGGCCATGTCGTGGACGCTCGAGATGATGGCACCCGCCGCCCCCATGGCGTCCCAGTGATACCAGACGACCGGCACGACGCCCTCGGCCTTTTCGGCGTGGGGTTGGGCCACGTTGTCCCTGCCGGCGAGCGCCGCCACCGACGTCACGGTCTCGGTCATTCCGAGCGGATCGAGAATGCGGTCCCTGACGAAGCTGTCCCAGGGCTTGCCGGTGAGGGCCGGGACGATCTCGCCGGCCGCGATGAACATCAGATTCGAGTAGCCGTACCGCTCGCGGAACCCGGCGGCGGGTGCGAGATGCCGCGCGCGGCGCACGACTTCCTCCGCCGTGTAGCTCGTGCCGTACCACAGCAGATCACCGCTGAACGTGCCGAGACCACTCCGATGGGAGAGCAGGTCGCGGACCCGCATTTCGCGCGTGACGTAGGGATTCCACAACTCGAACCAGGGCAGGAGGTCGGTGACGCGCGTGTCCCAACGCAGCTGGCCCGCGTCGACCAGCATCGCCAGGGAGGCTGCGGTAAACGCCTTCGTGTTCGATGCGATGGCAAACAAGGTGTGCTCGTCCACCGTGCCGCCGTCGGTGACGTGGCGGACGCCATAGCCACGGGCGAACACCGGTTGACCGTCCTTCACGATCGCGACGGCCAGGCCCGGCACGTTCCAGTCGGCGCGCGCCTTGGCAATGGCCGCGTCGAGCCGGCGCAGGTCCGGCCCACGCTGGGCGAGCAGCGGGGTCGTGACGAGAGCGGTAGCCACCACCGCCCGGATCAGGGAGCGTCGGGAGATCATCATGGGGTCGGGAAGAGAGTGAGAGGTGGCACGATGCGGTATTCTCGCCTGTGGGGACGGGGGTTCGCCAGGACAGCGCCCCCCGCGGAGAGATTGCCGAGTCCGGCACTCGTGTTTCGGGCGGGAGCCGGTTACCGCAGTCGCTCGAACGCCACGGTCGTTGGGGTGGCGCCCTACTGGACGGATTTGCGGAAGTCGGTAGCTTGGTGGGTCCGTTTTCTTCCGGAGACATCCGTGCGCAGGATCCACCAGCTCTTGCTCGGGGCGGCGGCCGTCGTCGTCACCCTGAGCTGCGGGGACTCGACCGGTCCCAGCAACTCGGTCAGCCAGTTCGTCGCCGCGGTTTCAGTAGCCGGAGGCGCCACCGCCTCCCTGCAGCGGGGTGACCCGCCGGCCACGGCCGGTGGCCCCGCGGTGACGGCGACGACCCCGCCGAGCGCCATCACCGGGGGCAGTGCCCAGGTGTCGCTCACGAGCGGGCAGCAGTTCAGTGTCGTGATCGTCGCTGTTGAGGGGCGCCCTGACTACTACCGGCTGACGCTGCCGGCGTCGGCGACGTCCGCCCAGATCGTGGTCACGCTGTCGCAGGACATCCCGCCGGGGTCGTTCACCCTGCAATTCGCGGCGGGCACGAGCGCCACGGCGATCGGCACGTACGCCGCCTGGCCCGTCTCGGTCGTGACCGTCGGCACGGGCGACGTACAGGTGAGCGTCTCCTGGAATACCCAGGCCGACGTCGATCTGCACGTCGTGGATCCCAGCGGCGAGGAGATCTATTACGGGAACGAGACGTCCGCGAGCGGCGGCCAGCTGGATCTCGACTCCAACGCGGGGTGCGGCACCGACGATACCCGCAACGAGAACATCACGTGGCCTTCCAACGGTGCGCCGTCGGGGCAGTACATCGTCCGCCTGGATCACTGGGACAACTGCGGCGCCACCTCGACCAACTGGGTCGTCACGGTACGGGTCAAGGGCCAGTCGCCCAAGACCTACAATGGGACGTTCACCGGCGCCGGCGACCAGGGCGGCCTGGGGTCGGGCATCCCGGTAACGACCTTCAACCGCTAGCGGCACCCACCGGGGCGCCTGCTCATCGGGCCGGGCCGGCAGAGTATGCCAGCCCGGCTCGTCGTTTGCGGTCGCTGTGGCCCTTCACGTGCAAGCGCGCGGGGCGTAGCTTTTCCCACCTTCCCCGTCCGGAGATCCGTTCCGTGCGCTCTCTTGCCGTGCTCGTGCTCGCACTCGTGGCAGCACCTCACGCCGTCGCGCAGACCCGCGGTGTCCTGCCGCAGGACTACTACCGTATGACGTTCGTCGGTGACGTGGCCGTCTCGCCGACCGGGCAGTACGTCGCGTTCACGGTCACGACCGTCGTCGAAGACAAGAACGCCCGGCACCGCGAGATCTGGCTGTCGGCGCTCGCCAACGGGCGGCCGTCGGGCACCCCGTTCCGGTTCACGGATCCCACGGAGGAGTCTTCGGACCCTCGCTGGTCACCGGACGGGACCGTCCTTGCCTTCACGTCGCGTCGGGGAGACGACCGGAACACAACCTGGTTTGCTCGTGTCACGGCGCCGGGCGGGGAGGCGTACCACGTGCCGGGGGTGGAGGGGACGCCGTCTTGGTCACCGGACGGGCAGTGGATCGCGTACAGCCGGGCTCCGGACGACGACGATGAGGCCCGCGCACCGACGGCCGGACGGGAGAGCGTGCGGACCGGCGCGCGGGAGGGGTGGATTGCGCCCGATGCCCTGAGTCATACGCTCGACCCCAAGCGGTTCGACGGGCGGGTGATCACCCAGATGCGCTACAAGCGGGACGGGACGCTCTCGCTGTTGCCGCACCCGTCCGCGCGTGAGAAACGGCAGCTGTTCGTCGTCGCGGCCGCCGGCGGGGAGGCCAGGCAACTCACGAGCCTGCCGTTTGACGTGGGCGGGATCGCATGGTCGCGCGACGGTCGCGTGATCTACTTCGGCGGGAATCCCGCGCAGGACGACGAGTACAGCGACGAGAACACGCAGCAGATCTATGCCGTCCCGCGCGAAGGCGGCGACCCGCGCGCGCTGACGACGAATCCGGGATCGGAATTCGGGGCTGCGGTCTCTCCCGACGGCCGGATGCTGGCCTACGTGTTGAACGCCGCCCGCGGCGCGCAGCCCGAGATCCTGGTGGCCACGCTCGGCCCGGACGGGGCCTTTGCCGACACGCCCCGGAACCTCACGGCCGAGTGGGATCTCATTCCCGGCGCCCCCACGTGGACGGCGGACGGTCGGGCGATTCGCTGGGAGGCGGGCGTCGGCGGCAGCGCGCACGTGTTCGCGGTGCCGGTGCGCGGCGGCATGGTCCGCCAGGTCACGACCGGCGACCGACGGGTGGACAACGTGTCGTGGAGCCGTGACGGGCGGGTGATGGCGTACACCGTCACGGACGCCGCCACGCCGGGGGAGGTGTTCGTTGCCCAGGGCGACGGGCGGGGCGAGACCCGGATCACGTCGTTCAACGATGCGTGGCTGGCGGAGACGATCCGGATGCCGGCCGAACGGCTCACGTGGCGCGTGAAGGACGGCACGGAGATCGAGGGTTGGGTCGTGAAACCGGTTGGCTTCCGGCCGGGGACCACGTATCCGCTGGTTCTCAAGATCCACGGCGGCCCGTACGGGGCGTACGGCCACACGTTCTTCCAGACGTTCCACGTGCTCTCGGCCGCCGGGATGTTCGTGCTGTATCCCAATCCGCGCGGCTCCACCGGGTACGGGCACGCGTACCAGTGGGCCACGCAGGGCGCGTGGGGCGAGGTGGATTCCGAAGATTACCTGGGCGGCGTCGACGCGGCACTGGCCAAGTATCCGGAGATCGACCGCAACCGCCTGGGCGTTTCGGGAGGGAGTTACGGCGGGTACATGACGAACTGGCTCACCGCCACGTCGGATCGATTCGTCGCGGCGGTCACGAGCCGCTCGATCGCCAACTGGGAGAGCTGGTACGGCGATTCGGACGCACAGGGCCTCACGGAATACGCGTTCGGTGGCACGCCGTGGGAGCAACGCGAGCGGTACCGGCGTCTGTCACCGATCTCGTACGTGGAGCACGTGACCGCGCCGACTCTGATCATCCATAGTGAGAATGACTACCGCACGCCCATCGGCGACGGTGAGCAGTGGTTCATGGCGCTCAAGAAGCAGAAGGTGCCCGTGGAATTCGTGCGATATCCGCGCTCGTCGCACGGACTGTCGCGCACGGGCGAGCCGTGGCTGCTCGTCGACCGGCTCGAGCGGATCCGGAGTTGGTTCGTGCACTGGCTGGTGGAGCGGCCCGCACCGGTGGAGGCGGGAGGCCGGTAGGGGTTGAGAATCGCCCAGGACCGAAGCAGGTTTCACGGTCCGGCGCGGTAGCCAAGTGGTAAGGCAGAGGTCTGCAAAACCTCCATTCGGCGGTTCGATTCCGCCCCGCGCCTTGCCAACGGGCTCGCTGTGCGAGCCCGTTGGCGTAGGCGGGAGCGGCGTCCGTCAACGGCCCTCGCCTGCGGGGCGGGCCTCCCGATCGATCGCGCCCCGCGCCTGCCTCGGTACGCCGCGGCTTCTTCTCGAACGGCCTCGCCGACTGCTCGCCTCCTGAGCGATTCTGCCCCGCGCCGCGCCGCTCCGGCCCCCCACGGCGCGGAGCCTCTGTTTGTCCGGCCCGTTCCCGTGCGTGGGCTGGTCCCGCTACGGTATCTTTGCTGAGGACTCGTGAACCTTGCTGCAGGAGGGGGAAACGATGGCAACGAGAGTGAGCAAAGCGAAGAAGGCCGTACGGCGTGGCGCCAAGAAGGCGCGTGCGGCCGCGACCAAGGCCGGCAAGCGCGTGCGCAAGGCGGCGTCAGCGCCGGCACGCCGCGCCAAGAAGAAGCGTCGCATCGCCACGGCCAAGAAGGTGCTGAAGGGCGTCGGCGCGGCTGCGGCAGCGGGCGCCGCAGTGGCAGCGGGCATCGCCGGCCGGCGTGCGCTCGCCAAGGGCAAGAAGCAGAAGAGGAAGAAGTAGCGCCAACGTGCCCTCGACCGGACGCCTCGACGCGATCTGGGTGAAGCGTGCACGCCACGGCCCCATGGACGCCGCGGCGTCCGCCCAGCTCGTGGTCGGGCAGGGGATCGTCGGCAACGTGGAACAGGGCGGGCGGCGCCAGGTGACGATCATTGCGCGAGAGGTGTTCGACCGGCTGCGCGAGGAGCTGGGGCCCGGCGTCGACCCCGTGATGCGGCGTGCCAACCTCCTGATCAGCGGCGTGGAACTGGCAGACACCCGCGGGCGGGTGCTGCAGGTCGGCCGCGTGCGCATCCGGGTCAACGGCGAAACGCGACCGTGCGAGCGGATGGACGAGGCGTTTCCTGGCCTGACTGCCGCGTTGCGTCCGGGGTGGCGTGGGGGCGTGTACGGGGAAGTGCTGGACGACGGACCGATCGCGGTCGGCGACCCGGTGTGCTGGGACGTCGACTGAGCCTCAGGTGCGGCGGCGACTCGTCTCGACCCAGTCCGCCACATGCCCCGGGTCCGGCGGCCGGGTCCCAAGCGAGACCACCACGAACGCGGTGAGGTTCATGGCCAGGCCCACGAGGCCCTCGTGGATGCCGAACGGTCGCCAATCAGGTCGGAGCACCAGCAGGCCGGTCACTGCCGCCCCGAGCACGAGCCCGGCCACGGCGCCAGCCGCCGTCGCACGCCGCCACAGGAACGCGCCGTACACGCTCGGCGCCAGTTGTACGATGGCGCCGTAGGCGGCGAGCAGGAGTCCCACGAGCGAGCGATCGCTTTGCAGCGCCATGACGTAGCTCACCACGCCCACCACCACCGCGAGCCGCCGAATCCACGCCCGCCGGGCGTGGTCCGACAGCCGGCTGTCGCGGCCACTCGCCCAGACGTCTTCGACGGCGATGGACGCCGCCCCGTGCACCAGCGCATCGCCGGTGGACATGGACGCCGCCAGCGCGCCCGCGCAGAACAGCCCCACCACGAGCGGCGGCAGACCCGACGTGAGCACGATGTGCGGCATGATGGCGTCTGGTGACCCAGGCGCGGAGCTGTAGAGCACGCCGGCGAACCCCACCACGAAGAGAGGGAACAGGAAGAGCTGGAAGGTGGGGAACAGGACGATCGTGCGGCGGATCGTGGCGTCGTCCTTGGCCGCAAACGCCTTCATGAACAGGTGCGGCCACAGCATGATGCCGATGGCCGACACGAGGATCGCGGAGCTGAAGGCGCCGGCGGACCACGCGTTGCCCGCCGCGTCGAGACCCGGCACGGTGAGCAGTTCGGGGCGCGCGGCAGCGATCCGCTCGAACATGGGCCCGATCCCGCCGTAGAGCTTCTTGGGGAGATACAGGCCGAGCCCCCACGCCACGGCGATCATGAACACGCCCTGGAACACGTTGGTCCAGCCGATGCCGAGCACGCCGCTCTTCCACACGTAGAGGAGGACGACGGCGTACGCGAGCGCGGCGCCGAGCCAGAGCGGGACATGGCCGCCCGTCACTTGTTCGACCACAATGCCGGCGCCGCGCATCTGGAGCGCGACGTACGGCACGATCGCCACGACGCTCACGACCCCGGCCACGACGGCGACCCAGCGACTTTGGTATCGGTGGGCGAGCAGGGCGCCCTGTGTCACGTAGCCGTGCCGCCGACCGAGGCGTGCCGTCCAGGGTCCCAGCGCCCAGTACGGTGCCATTCCGAGTACGCCGTAGGCGAAAATGTAGAATGCTGCCGCGCCGCGGCTGTACGCCCAGCCGGGCCCACCGAGGAACGCAAACGCGGAGAAGATCGTGGCACCGGTGACGAAGTACATCACCAACGTGCCGAACCCGCGGTCGCCGGCCACGTAACCGGCGACGGTGTCGGTAGAGCGCCCACCCGCCCGGAGGCCGACGAAGAGGTTCGCGGCGAGGTACGCCACGACGACCCCCACGACGAGCCGCCAATCGCTCACGGGTCCTCGGTGCGGTAGAGCGCGAGGAAGACAAGCAGCGCCCCCGTGACCCAGGCGAGGTACCAGACCAGCACGAACGGCACGCCGAACACGAAGGGCCGGATGCGATTGAACGGGATGACGCCGGGGAAGGTGACGGCGACCGCCATCGCCACGAAATAGAGGCTCGCGAGCAACGCCCGTCGGCGGCCGGAAGACGGTGGTGGGGGCATGGGGGCCAAAAAGGTGTATCGTGACCCGGGTCACGCAAGTGGCGGCGCGGCCATCCTACCTTGACTCCTCCGGGCGCCGATTGGCGGTGCCCCCGGCCAGGAGGCATCGGGGAAGGAGGCCCGACCACCATGCGACTCCATCAACTGACCGGCCTCGCGCTTGGCGCGATGCTGCTCACGCCGGCCGCCCCTGCGGCGGCCCAGCAGTTCAGCCTGAGTCCGCAGATCGGGTTCTACGTACCGACCGACGTGATGTACGACGTCGGCACCACCGGGGACGTGTACAAGCTGCGGGCGGGTCCGTCGTTCGGTGCCCGCGTGGGGCTGTTGTTCGCCAATCGGATCGGCCTCGACGTGAGTGGCAACTACGTGCCGACGACGTTCCGGCTCCAGAGCGGGGGTACCGAGATCTCGTCCGAGCCCGCGAAGCTGTTCACCGGCGCTGGGCAAATCGTCGTGTTCCTGATTCCCGCGTCGAGCCCACTCACCGTGTTCGTGAACGGCGGGGTCGGGGTCGTAAGCCGCGGCGGGGTCGCGTTCACGAGCGAAGCGGCCAAGTCCAACGTCTCGGGCGTGTTCGGCGGCGGCGCGGCGATCAGGCTCGGCCCGATCGGCCTGCACGTGGGTGCCGATCTGTTTGCGTACAACGCGACGTACCAGGGCGCGCAGGCGTCGGCCCAGGAGCTGCGGCAGCTGGACGTACAGCTGCACATGGGTCTCGGGGTGCCGTTCGGGAAGTAAGCGCGACAGTCAAAACAAGCGGGCTCGCGGGGGGCCGGTGCGCCGCCCGCGAGC
>JBFGDF010000048.1:0-18704 GCA_041580775.1 Gemmatimonadales bacterium | reverse complement strand
GAAGCACGAGCGGGATCTGGCACAGTCGGGGGGCGCGGCGCCGGGCGAGCTGGCGGAGCTGCGGGACCGGGTCGAGCGGCTGGAGGACGTCGAGCAGCGCGTGCAGGAGCTCGAGGAGCGCCAGGATTTCACGGAACGCGTCTTGACCGCCGGGGGCAAGCAGCTCCACGAGCCGTCGTGATGGAGGAGAACGAGTCTCGAGAGCACCCCGATCGGCGCCTGCAGCACGTGGTACCGAGCCCGTGCTTGAGTGTCTCGCCACGCCTGCCAGCGTTTCGGCCCTGCGTCGTTGATGGCGACCGACCTACGGGAGCGACACCCGGTGCGCGAGCGCGTACTGCAGCACCGCGTCGTACTGCTCCACCGGCGCGCAGTGGTGGATGGTTTCTTCGACGTTGAGCAGGATCCCGCCCGACGCGAACACCGGGTCATCCAGCGGCAGGAACACCGTCCGGTCCGGGAACGACTCGACCATCACGCGGAGCAATTCGTTCGGCGGTGAGGCGTTCCGCACGTCGTAGGGGGGCGCTGGACTTCCGGGCGCGGGCTGAATATGGGCCGCGGTCGCGAAGACTACGAACACCGAGCCGTTCACCACGGTACTGCGGTGCACGAGGTGATCGCCGAGCCACTCGATGTTCGTCCCGAAGAGCCGAGACTTCTGGGCGTGCGTGGCCCCGATGTTGATGACCGTCCCGTACGGGGACTCCGCGATGCGCCTGTCGGCAAGCTCCTTGATCACCTCTTCCCGCAGTCGTACGGAGCGATCGTAATCCGGTACTCTCTGGGCGCGGATCTCCACGCTCCTTATCTCGACCTCCACCATCTCGACGATGGTGGCATACCAGTGCGCGCCCCAGGAAGCGCGCAACGCCGCCGCGTCCCGCTCCAGGGCGGTGCGGAGCGTCGCGAGGAGCGGCGTCTGCGTCGCCGGGCTTCCATAGTTGCCCTGGAGGAACTCCGCCACCGGGCCGGCACTCGGCAGGTGACTGACGAGTCCCGCCAGGGAACTCCGGAACTGCGCGGCGCCGCCGTACTCGCTGAGGTTCATGTCGATACCGTGCACGCGCATGCGCTCCGCCGCTGCGAGCGTCGCGTTGAAGTCGCGGATGCCCTCGAACATCCCGCGCATGAGCGTCGGCTGCCACCCCGGCTCCAGGGGGCTGCCATTGACGAAATCCTGGAGGACCCAGTTGGCGTAGCTCGGCCACTCCACGAGGAGCTGCCGGAAGCCGCGCGCGTGGAGTGCGCCCACCAGCGCCGTCATGAACGTGCCATGCTCTGCGAGAAGGTGGGTCTCGCCCACCACGACCACGCGATACGGGGCGAGGCGATCGAGCACCGCCTCGGGAATCGTCGGCAGCTCGAAGGTCACCGCGGAGCGCTCGATAATGGGGGCGAGTTGCTCGCGAGGTACCTCGAACCCGCACCCGGCCTGGAATCCGGCCAGCGTGAGGACGGCGACACGCTCCACCGCCGCAACCCGGTTCATATGACCTCCCGTGATTCGGGACGCTGCCGGCGCGGCTGTTTGGCGAAGGTACGACCAGGGCGGGCAGGTACCAAGGACAGGAACGGTCGGGTTTCGCGGTTCGCCGCAGCGGCGTCGCGACGGCACCGGGTTGATCCAGGGCATGCTCGCCTTGCGTTCAACCGGAATCTCGCAGATGCTGGTGAGATGCCCAACGAGCGTGGCACCTCCTTCCCCGACGGTGCGGGGGCTCCCGCGGCGGCGGCAGATCCTCCCATCGCGCCGCTCGGCGACGCGATCCCCCGGCGCGGCACGTGGCTCACGCGCGCCCTCGGCCGGAGCGTGCTGGCGGTGCTGGGATGGCGGGTCACCGGCGTGTTCCCCAACGAGCCGAAGCTGGTGCTGATCGGCGCCCCGCACACGTCGAACTGGGACTTCGTGATCGGGCTGGCCGCGGCGTTCTCGCTGCGACTGGGCTTTTCCTGGGTGGGGAAGCACGTGCTGTTCCGGCCCCCGGCGCACTGGCTGTTTCGCTGGCTGGGCGGCGTCCCCGTGGACCGCCGGGCGTCACACGGGTTCGTGCAGCAGATGGTGGCCGAATTCGAGAGCCGCTCACAATTCCTGCTGGCCCTCGCCCCGGAAGGCACCCGGAAGGCAGTGGCGCGGTGGAAGACCGGCTTCTACCACATTGCCCACGGGGCGCGCGTGCCGATCGTGATCGTCACGTTCGACAAGGCGCGCAAGGCGATCCACGTGGGACCCGTCGTGACCCCGAGCGGGGACCTCAGCGCCGACCTGGACCGGATTCTGGCGCTCTACGCCGAGCGCCTGGGCACGCCGCTGCTGCCGGCGACGGAATAGCCGCCTCGCCTTCGGAGCGGCAGCCGCGGAGAGGCATTCTGGTCTGGCGGGCGTTCTCTCGCCGCGCCTCACACCCCGGCGAGGTGGGCGGGGGATCCGCCGAGCCTGCTCCCCTCACCCGGCGTCGTGCCGGAGGTCGCGCACGCGCGGCTTGCCGCCGCCGGGCGTCACCGGTGCCGACGCCTGCATCACGATGGAGGCTTCCCCACCGTAGCGCCGCACCTCGTCGAGACCGCCCACGTCGATGGCGCTCGTGCCGGTGATGTCGTCGCCAGTGCTGTAGAACTCGTAGTAGGTCCCGTCGGTGAACACCAGGAACACCTGCCCCACCGGCCGGTCGAGGCGTTTCTTCACGACGACGTGCGCGATGGTCTTGCCGATGATGCCGGGGGCCGCGTCGGCCATCTCGTTCCAGCCGGCCTTCGCGACGGTCGGAAGCGGTTGGTCGTTCAGTGGATGCCTCCTTCTTCTCCCGTGCCCCACCTCTCGATCGGGACCGGGAGGTCGGCTTTCCTGGTCGAGGCTCGATTGGCAGGCCGCAGCAGCGGATCGCGGAACGGGGTGTGGTGGCACGCGGGCATCGAGCCTCCGGAAACATGGGGGAGGCATGGGACAATGGACAATGGGGCCGGCCCGGTGGATCGTTGGGAGGGAGCACCCCCGACGCCGGAGGCCGCGATGTTCGATTTCACGCTCACCGAAACCCAGCGCGCCCTACGCGACGAGGTCCGGGACTTCGTCAAGTCGGTGCCGCGCCAGCTGATCCTCGACATGGATGCCGACACGATCGACTTTCCGCGCGACTTTCTGCGCGAGGCGGGCCGCCGGAACCTGATGGGCTGCCGCTATCCGCCGCGCTGGGGCGGGCGCGGGCTCGACTGGGTGAGCACCGCGATGGTGATGGAGGAGGTCGGCGCGCTCGGCTACATCTTCGCCTGCACGTTCGGGGTCGGCGCCGAGCTGGTGTGCGACGCCATCGTGCTGCACGGCACCGACGCGCAGAAGGCGCAGTACGTGGTGCCGCTGTTGCGCGGGGAGCTGTTCGCCGCCGAGTGCCTCACCGAGCCGCGCAGCGGGTCCGACTTCTTCGGCACCACGACCGTGGCCGAGGACCGCGGCGATCACTTCCTGCTCAACGGCCAGAAGCGCTTCATCGTGGGCGGGACGGCCGCCGATTACTTCCTGGTCTACGCGCGCACCGATCCCACGGCCGAGCCCAGGCGCGGGATTTCCTGCCTGCTGGTGGATCGCGGTCCCGGCGTCTCCACCGACTATCTCTACGGACTGATGGGCTGTCGGGGAGGGGGCGCGAGTCGGGTCGTGTTCACGAACGTGAGGGTCCCCAAGGCGAATCTGGTGGGCGAGCTGCACGGGGGTCTGGCCGTGTTCAACACCATGATGATCCCGGAGCGGCTGGGCACCGCGGCGATGACCATCGGCGCCGCGCGGCCGGCGCTCGAGGTCGCCACCACCTACACCACCAGGCGCAAGGCGTTCGGGCAGGTGATCAACCGGTTCCAGGGGGTGAGCTTCCAGATCGCCGACGCCGCGATGCTGCTCGATGCTTCGCGAGCCTTTGTCTACAGCACGTGCCTGGCCGTGCAGCAGGAGGGGGCCTCGTCCCGTGTCCGTCGCCTGGTGTCGGAGACCAAGAAGTTCGTGACCGAGTCCTGCCAGCAGGTGGTGCACCACGCCATGCAGGTGATGGGCGGCATCGGGTACACCAACGTCTTCCCGATCGAGCGGATCCATCGCGACCTGCGGCTGGCGTCGATCTGGACCGGCACCAACGAAGTCATGTCCACCATCGTCGGCAGCGAGTGGTACAAGGAGCACGCCGCCGCGCGGCGCGCCAACGTCACCCGCGATCTCGAGCTCGACGCGCTCGAGTCGGGCGCCGTGGGCGAGAAGATCTACGAGTGAGCGGGGCGGCAGGGCGGGATCGGCTCGACGCCAGTCGATCGACGCGGCTCCAGGCCGTGCGGAGGTGACCTTCCCGTAGGCACCAATGGCCCGCGGCCGGCACCCCCGACCGCGGGCCATTGGTGCAGCCCCGGCAACCGTCTACCGCGGTACCTACCGCGACGCGGCGCCCTGCACCAGCATGATCTTGAAGGGCCCCTGCCCGTGCAGCTGAATCACGGTCGCACCACGCGCCCCGCCGTAGTGCGGCTTGTTCGCGGGGAGGTGCAGGTAGTCCCCCGCCCCGTACGCCTTGAGCTTGGACTCGTCCGCGCGGTCACCCATCGCGAGGAGGAGCGTCCCCGAGAGCACCGTCAGATTCTCCGCCATCGGATGGAAGTGCGCGGGAAACCGGTAGTTCGCCGGGAAACTGAGCCGGAGCGTATAGGGCCCGGCCTCGTCGGGGTTCCCGTCGATCACGGCGATCTTCATGCCCGGGTCGAAGCCCGGTACGTCGATGTCCGCAAACTGGATGCTGCTTGCCGCGACTGCGGTCATGCCGCCCATCGCGTCCGCCTTCTGCTGCGCGACCGCGACCGACGCGACCGTGGCGGTGAGCACCGTTGCGATGAGGATGCTGGGGAAGCGAAGCACTGGAATTCCCTCCGTTCGGATGACCCGGGACGACTGGACAGTGGGCACGAGGCGCAGCCACCGCGGTGGATGACGCCATAGACATAATTACTACCATAATACTCCCCATTGCGCAACGCGTCGGCCCATTCATAACCCAACGTGACGATTCCCGGTTCGACGGGCTCGGGCTCGGGCTCGGAGCCGGAGCCGGTCGACCGGCCGGCCACCGAACCCGTGGCCGGCTGCGCCATCCGGTCCACCGCACACCCCACGCCCTCCGGCGACCCCAGGGCCGAGGTTCCTGGTACAACCTTCTATGTTGCAACTGATGCCTTCTCCGGACGGAGTCCATTTCCGATGAAGCGTTCCACGACGGTCTCGCTGATCTTCCTCACGATCGCCCTCGTTCTGACGGCCGGCGCCGCCCTGCCCGCGTTCGCGGAGTTCATGACCGAATGGTACTGGTTCGGCCAACTGGGCTTCGCGGCGGTGTTCACCACCCGCTTGACGACCAAGATCGGCTTGGGATTGGGGTTCGGCGCCGTGGCCCTCGTCGTGCTCTGGGTCAATCTGCGGGTCGCCCAGCGGGGCGTCGTACCCGATCCCGTGATCGTGCGGATCGGGAACACGAACCGCGCGACGGACGTCTACGGGCTCCTCCGCAAGTTGAGCACACCGCTCGCGCTCGTCCTGGCGTTCCCCTTCGCTGTTTCGGCCGTGAGTGGCTGGCTCATGCTGCGGGCGTTCCTCGCCCGCACGCCCTTCGGCGTCGCCGATCCGGTGTTCGGCCGAGATGTCGGCTACTACGTGTTCACGCTCCCCGCCATTTCGGGGCTGCTGGACTGGGTGCTGGGCCTCGTGGTCGTGAGCCTGCTGCTGGTCGTTCCGCTCTATCTCATTCGGCGCGACATCATGGTGGTCGGCCGGCGTCTCCAGATCGAGCCCGACGCGCGCCGCCACCTCGCGATCCTCATCGCCCTGCTCTTCGTGATCGTCGCCGTGCATCGCTGGTTCGTGGACCTGCCGTCGCTGGTCTACAGTCAGCGCGGACCGCTGACCGGCGCCAGCTATACCGATCTCGCGGTCACCGCGCCCGCGCTCCGCCTCACGGCGGTGGTGACGCTGGCCGGCGCGGCGCTCGTGGTGTGGGGTGCTCGCGGTCGCCAGTTCCTGGGGAACGTCGTGATCGCCATCGTGCTCGCGCTGGGGGTCAGCCTCGCGGGCGCCGGGGCCGCCGCCGCGCTCCAGAAGTTCGGGGTCGCCCCCAACGAGCTGGTGCGGGAGACCCCGCAGATCGAGCACCACATTGCGGCCACCCGTGCGGCGTGGGGCCTGCACCACGTGACGGTACGCGACCTCACCGGCGAGCAGTCGCTGTCGCTGGCCGACGTTCGTGCCAACGGCGGGACGATCCGGAACGTGCGGCTGTGGGACCGCGACCTGCTGCTCCAGACGTTCGGGCAGATCCAGTCCATCCGCACGTATTACGACTTCGACGCGGTGGACGACGACCGCTACTGGATCGACGGCGTCTACCGGCAGGTGCTGCTCTCCGCCCGCGAGCTGAACCCCGCGGCGCTGCCGGCCCGCTCGTTCATCAACGAGCGCCTCACGTACACGCACGGCATGGGCCTCACGCTCACCCCCGTGAACGAGATGACGCAGGAAGGCCTGCCGGTGCTGTTCATCGAAGACCTCCCGCCCGTCTCGCACGTGTCGCTCAAGATCACTCGGCCCGGGATCTATTACGGCCAGGTCTCGAACGACTACGTGTTCGTGAACACGCGGCAGCGGGAGTTCGACTACCCCGCCGGCGACGAGAACGCGTTCACCACGTACGAGGGCAAAGGCGGCGTGCCGATCCGCTCGCTGTGGCGGAAGCTGCTGTACAGCCTCCGGTTCGGATCGATCAAGATTCTCCTTTCCGACGACATCACCAACGAGAGCCGGGTGCTCTACCACCGCGACATCCGCGACCGCGCGCGCACCGCGCTGCCCTTCCTTACCTGGGACAGCGATCCGTGCCTCGTGATCACCGACGACGGGCGGCTGGTGTGGATGTTCGACGCGTACACCCGGAGCGCCCGGTACCCCTATTCGCAGTCCATCGACGACGGCACCAACTATCTCCGGAACAGCGTCAAGGCGGTGATCGACGCCTACGACGGCACGCTGACGGCGTATATGGCCGACTCGACCGATCCGATCATCCAGACGTACGCCAAGATCTTCCCGGGCATCTTCCACCCGATGAGCGAGATGCCGGCCGACGTGCGTGCCCATCTCCGCTACCCGGACGACATCTTCCGCGTGCAGACGGCCCTCTACACGCTGTATCACATGCAGCAGCCGGACATCTTCTATCACCGCGAGGATCAGTGGCAGATCCCCACGAGCATCAGCGGCCAGAACGGCGAGCGTGATCCGTTCCTGCGACACATGGTCATGAAGCTGCCCGGCGAGCCACGGGAAGAGTTCATCGTCATGACGCCCTTCACGCCGCGCGACAAGGACAACCTGGCCGCGTGGATGGTGGCGCGCATGGACGGCGACCACTACGGCGAGCTGGTGGTCTATCAGTTCCCGCGCCAGAGCCTGGTGTTCGGGCCGCGGCAGATCATGAACCGCATCAACCAGAACACGGAGATCTCGCAACAGGTCTCGCTGTGGGACCAGCGGGGCTCGCAGGTCCTCCGCGGCAATCTGCTGGTGATTCCCATCGAGGAATCGCTGCTCTACGTGCAGGCCGTCTACCTCCGCGCCGAGGGCGGCCGCATCCCCGAGCTGAAACGCATCGTGCTGGCGCACCAGAACCGCGTCGTGATGGCGGAGACCTTCGAGCAGGGGTTGGCCGATCTGTTCGGCGGCGCGGTGCAACCTGGTGCCGTGCTCCCGCGCCGCATCGCCGCGGCGGCCGAGAGCGCCGGCCCCGCAGCCACCGGACGGCTTGCCGCGTTGATCCGCGAGGCCGCCACGGAGTACGAGCGCGCCACCACCGCGCAGCGGGCCGGGGACTGGGCGACCTACGGCGAGGCGATGACGCGCGTGGGCGAACTCCTCGCGGAACTGCGGAGAGCGGCGGGAGGGCCATAGGAGGGGAGCGACGGGGCGCCACACCCCCTTCAGAACCGGCCTGCCACCGTCCGTGCGGCAAGGCAGCGCTCCAGCAGGCGCGGATCGCCCATCCGGTCGGCCCACGCCGCGAATCCGTCGCCGGGGCCGCGCCACGCCAGCTCGTCCACGTCGCGGAACAGGGGTGCGTCGGTTCGCAGGGTCGCGAGGGTTTTGAAGAGCAGCGCGTCGTGCCGCCGGCGGCCCAGCACCCCCGGGGGGAAGTCCTGGATCGGGCCGTGGCGGTTCAGCAGCCGCGCGGCCGTGACGCGACCGATGCCGGGAATGCCGGGATACCCATCCTGGGCATCCCCCACGAGCGCCAGGTAGTCCGGCAGCAGCACGGGTTCCACCCCGAACTTGGCCCGCACGGCGGCGGCGTCACGGATCGCCTTTGCGCGCCGGTCCACCTGGACCACGCGGTCGCCGCGGACGCACTGCGCGAGGTCCTTGTCGTTCGCCCAGATGCACACCTTCTCGACCCGCGGATCCGCCGCCGCCAGTCGCGCCGCCGAGGCGAGCCCGTCGTCGGCCTCGAGCTCGACCATCGGCCAGACCGCGACCCCCATGGCCGCCAGGGCGTCCTCCAGGGGATGGAACTGGCGCCACAACGGCGGCTCGATCCCGTCTCCGGTCTTGTAGTCGGGCCAGAGGTCGTTGCGAAACGACTCGATGACGTGGTCCGTGGCGACCCCGAGATGGGTGGCCCCCTGCTCGATCAGCTCCAGCACGGAGTGCAGCACCCCCACCACCGCCCCGTACGGCTTGTCCTTGCCCTTGGCGTAGCGGCGCCGGCCGTAGAACTGGCGGAACAGCTCGTACGTGCCGTCCAGCAGGTGGACGATCATGCGACCTGCCGCACCTCGTTGGTGCGAGGAAGAGGAAACATTGCCAAGAATCTCGCGGCCCCGATCGCGCCTGGCCAGTGACGCCGGCGGCCCCAGGCCCCTAGACACCACGGCGCACCGCGGTCTAACGTCACGCATGCGCCATCCACCCCTTGCGGCACTGCCGGCCGTGGTCCTCGCGGCCGTGCTTGCCGGCACCGCCACCGCCCAGACCGGTCTCCAGCTTCGCTGGGAGCACGTGGGCGACGTCAGCACGGCCGAGCGGGCAGACTCCCGCGCGGCGTTCACGCTCACCAATCGCGGCCGGACGCCGTTGCCGCCGACCGGATGGGCGATCTACTTCAGTGCGCTGCATGCCCCGCGGCCGGGCAGCGTGGGGAGCGGATTCGCGATCGACGAGGTGACAGGCGACCTGCACCGCCTGGTACCCGGCGCCGGCTTCACGGGGCTCGCCCCCGGCGCCAGCGTGCGCATCGACTACCGCACGGGCTACCTCGTGAACCAGAGCTTCGCCCCGAAGGCTCCCTACATCGTATTCGACGACGCGCAGGACACGGGGCATCCGCTCACCGATTACGTGGCTGTCCCCCTGGAGCGCACACCACTGGGGGAAGGGCGCGATCCACGCCTGGTGACGCCACGAGACCAGTTCGCGCTCGACTCCGTGATTCGGGACATCCCCGCGGGCGAGCTGCCGCCCGTGTTTCCGACCCCGGTGGCGGTGACGACGGGCGCCGGAGCGCTGCGGCTCACCGCGATGCCGCCGATCGAGGCGCCCGACGCGCTGCGGAACGAGGCCGCGTTCGCAGAGGAGTACCTGCGGCCCTACTTCGGCAGGACGCGCGGCGCCGGCGTGGCGCCACTGCGCCTCGCGACGGGCCGCGTCGCGGGCCAGAACTCGCCCGAGGCCTACGAGCTGGTGGTGGATCCCGCTGACGGGATTCGGATCACGGGCGCCTCCCCCGCGGGCGTGTTCTACGGTCTCCAATCGCTGCGCAGTCTCCTGCCCCCGCCGACCGCGGATGGCGCGCTGGTCCTGCCGGCCATCCGCGTCGTGGACGCGCCGCGCTTCGGGTACCGCGGGTTCATGCTGGACGTCGCGCGCACCTTCCAGCCCAAGCCGCTGGTGCTGCGGACGCTCGATCTGCTCGCGCGCTACAAGCTCAACGTGTTCCACTTCCACCTCACCGAGGACGAGGGCTGGCGGCTCGAGATTGCGAGCCTCCCCGAGCTCACCGCGGTGGGCGCGCGGCGCGGGCACACGCTGGACTCGCGCCGGTTTCTGCCGCCCGCCTACGGCTCGGGTCCGGCAGTGGACCGCCCGTGGGGCAGCGGGTTCTTTTCCCGTGCCGACTACATCGAGATTCTGCGCTACGCGGCGGCGCGGCACATCGAGGTGATCCCGGAGCTCGAGATGCCGGGCCACGCGCGCGCCGCCATCAAGGCGATGGAGGCCCGATACCGGGAGCGCCTGGCGGCGGGGGACACCACCGGTGCCCGTGCGTACCTGCTCAGTGATTTGGAAGACCGCTCGATCTACACGTCGGCGCAGGGCTACCACGACAACGTCATGAACCCGACGCTCGAGTCGACCTACGCGTTCATCGAGCGTGTGGTCGCCGACCTCGTCGCGATGCACCGCGAGGCGGGCGTCCCCCTGCGGCACATCCACATGGGGGGCGACGAGGTGCCAGCCGGCGTGTGGGAAGGCTCGCCCCTGGCCCAGGCCTACCTCACGGCGCACGGCCTCACGAGCGTGGACGACCTGTGGTTCGTGTTCTACGGCCGGGTGGAGCAGATCTTGAAGCAGCACGGGCTCTCGCCGTCGGGATGGGAGGAGATCGCGGTCCGCAAGACCCGTCGTGACGGTCGGCCGACGCTCATCCCCAATCCCGACTTCGCCGCGCGCGGCTGGCGCGCGTACGTGTGGAACAACGTGCCCGGCTGGGGCGCCGAGGATCTGGCCTACCGGCTCGCGAACGGCGGCTACGAGGTCGTGCTGAGCCCGGTGAGCAATCTCTACTTCGACCTCGCGTGGAATCAGAACCCCGAGGAGCCGGGGCTCGACTGGGGCGGCTACGTCGACCTGCGCAAGCCGTTCGAGTTCATCCCGTTCGACTACTACCGCAACGTGCGGCTCGACGCCCGCGGCAACCCGCTGGATCCCGCGGTGTTCGTCGGCAAGGACCGGCTCACCGAGTACGGCCGGGCGCACATCGTCGGCATCCAGGGCAACCTCTGGTCCGAGACGCTGGGGGGCGACGGTCGCCTGGAGTACCACATGCTGCCGAAGCTTCTGGGGCTCGCCGAGCGGGCCTGGGCGCCCGACCCCGACTGGGCCATGGAGCAGGATCCCGCGAAGTCCGACGCCCTCTATCGCGAGGCCTGGTCCCGCTTCGTCAACGTGCTCGGGAAGCGCGAGCTGCCTCGGCTCGATCGCGAGGTCCCCGGCATCGCGTATCGCATCCCCACGCCTGGCCTCCTGGTCGAGAACGGCGTCGTGCGCTGCAGCGTGGAGTTGCCCGGTTTCACGTTGCGCTACACGACCGACGGCCGCGAGCCCACCGCGCGCAGCGCCGACGTGAAGAGTCCGATCCCGCTTCGTGGGACCGTGAGCGTGGCCGCATTCAGCACGACGGGCCGTAAGGGCCACACGGCGCGGGTCAGCGCGCGGTGAGGACGGCGACCTTCCCGCTCACCCAGCGACACTCGGAGGCCACGCGGTGACTGGCCACGCGCCACGGCTTGCTCCACTGCTGGTACTGGGTGCACTGACCATCGTCGGCGTGGGATGCGAGGCAGACGCGGGACAGGTGCCGGTCACGGCGGCCCTCCAGCTGGGACGCGGCATCAACTTGGGGAACAAGCTGGAAGCGCCCGCGGAAGGCGATTGGGGCGCGCCGGTCGAGGCCTGGATGCTGACGACCATCCGGCAGGGGGGCTTCGCCACGGTGCGGATCCCCGTCCGGTGGAGCGCCCACGCCAACGCCACCCCTCCCTACACCATCGACCCGGCCTTTCTCGCTCGCGTCGCCTGGGTCGTGGATCAGGCAGTGGCCGCCGGACTGATGGTGGTGCTGAACGTGCACCATTACGGGGAGCTCTTCAGCGACCCGCAGGGCCAGCGCGATCGGTTCCTGGCCTTGTGGCAGCAGATCGCCACGCGGTTCCGCGACTCTCCGGAGACCGTGGTCTTCGAGGTACTGAACGAGCCGAACACGAATCTGACGCCGGAATTATGGAACGAGTTCCTGAGCGATGCCCTCGCCGTGATTCGCCAGCGCAATCCGGACCGCTACGTCATGCTCGGCACAGCGGAATGGGGCGGCATCGGCGCGATGCAGCGTCTGCGTCTGCCGGATGACGGTCGGCTGATCTTCACCTTCCATTACTACGAGCCCTTTGCGTTCACGCATCAGGGCGCCGAATGGGTGGCCGGTTCCGACGCGTGGCTGGGCACGCCGTGGGGCACGAGCCGGGATAGCACGGCGGTGCGGCAGGATTTCGCCGCCGTCGCCGCCTGGGCGGCGGCGCATGCCGTCCCCGTCTTCCTGGGAGAGTTCGGCGCCTATTCCCGCGCGGCCCTGGACGACCGCGTGGCGTGGACGGCCTTCGTGCGGAGCGAAGCCGAGCGACGCGGGTTTTCCTGGGCCTACTGGGAATTCGACGCCGGGTTCGGCGCCTGGGCAAACGGGCGGTGGAACGAACTGCATGGGGCGTTGATTCCCTAGAAGGCAGCACGGCCGCCCGCGACCGGATCCGGTCGCGTGATTTGCCGTTTTCCGTCACCAGTTGCGCCACACCCGCGCTCGGTCGCGACCCGAAAGGACCCGCCCCGCCCGGCGTGGGCCGAGCGGGGCTCGTGCGGGACCGTCCGGCGCGGCCTCCACGGCGCGCGCCGGAGCGGCGCTCTCTTCAGCGGCGTGTCGGATAGGGAATCCAGTAGATCACGTCGTAGTGCGCCGCGTCGCCGAACACCCAGTCGTTCCCCGCATTGATCGCGGCCCGCAGCGTCGAGTCCGGGACGGTCTCGCGCCATGCGCGGGTGGTGCAGGCGCCTGTCCCACTCCCGGGGCCGATCTTGCGGAACGAGTCGTAGGTGGTGGACACCACCACGTTATACTCGTTGCCGGTTTGATGGATCAGGAGCTGGGAATCCAGAAAACAGCCCATCTGGGCGGCCCGGGTGCGCCATGCCGGAAGGAACCGTCGCAGCTTGAGCAGGCTGTCCACGCGCGGCCAGGGAATCCGAAAGTAGCTGGCGTACACCCAGGCCGTGCCCGTGGTGTCGTACAGCGACGGCGGGGTCGCCTCCTGTGCGGCGGCGGGGCGCGGAGCGGCCACCAGCATGCCGATCAGCGCGGCCAGGACCAGGTAGGTGCGGAGCGTCATGACGCCTCCAAGCGTAGGGGTGAACAGGGGACAACGGATCTCCACCAGTTCCGCAGCCGGCCGTCAAAGACACCGGGTCCGAGGGGGCGCTCGCCGCCTGGCCCCACGGCCCGAGTCGGCCGGCGGCAGGTTGTGGGGATGCTGCAGACGGTGGTCGTGATCTCCTGTGCGAAAGCGCGGCGGCAAACCCGGGGCGCTGACGCTGACGGCGAGCTTGCGAACGTGCTTCCGAGCCTCGGCGCGAGAGACCGTGGCCATCCCACCACGGCCCCGCTCGCGCTCTGAAGCGCGTGGCGGTCCTGGAGCGCCTCGGCGAGGCGATCCAGTAGGTCGGGCATGGGGCGACCTTGACTGGGGCGACGCTACAATAGGGCGCGGGACGCGGTTCGGCCAGAACGGCGGCTTGCCCGCTCCCCGGAGCCGCATTTCACTGGGGAGCGGCCAGCCGGCAGCGCGCTCCCGGTCGTTCGAGGGAATCCGGGCACCGTCGCGCGCGTTCCCCGTCGTCGAAGCCGTCGGAACACGACCAGCGATAGTACCGCAGGACTCTCCCGATCCATCCGCGAGCCGAGCGTGTCCGACCGAGCCGCAGCTACACCTTGATGAAGATCCGCTTCCGGTACAACGCGTAGGCAGGGATGTAGATGATGAACATGTAGAGGATCGCGTACGCCAGGGAGGCCAGCTTGGGAGGTACGCCGATGCTGGTCACACCGTCCATCCAGAGCCCGTTCAGCGACTCTCCCCCGAAAATGGCGGAATAGAACACCACGGTGAGCATCCCGGCCAGCACATAGGACGCGATGGCGTTTGCCCCATAGACCCTGCCGAGGGTCGTGCCTCGCGTATACCCCCGGATGTCCACCACCAGGATCGCAGCCGCCAGCCCCATCGTGCACATGCCCGCCGTCCACAGGGTGTACGAACTCGTCCACAGATTCTTGTTCAATGGCATGAACCATCCCCAGGCTCCGCCGAGGAGATACATGGCAAAGCCACTGAGGAATATCCAGGTGAGTTTCTTGTATGAGTCTTCTCGTGCGAGGATCACCTTGCCGATGAGCATCCCGATGATTCCCGTGACGATCGCCGGGAAGGTGCTCATCAGGCCTTCCGGATCCCATGTCCGTTCCCAGAAGCTGCCCGGCACGAGCACCCGATCGAGCCAAGCCGTGATGTTGACCCCAGGCTCGTAATTCGCGGCGATGAAACCGTGTGACACCTGCGTAATCTGGCCAATGTCCAACACTCCCCCGCTGGACTGGACCTGCCCCGTGACCAGCGCATTGCGGATGACCTCGTCGATCGGGACCGGCACGAGCGCCAGCAGGAGCCAGTAGGCGATCAGGGTGAGTGCCGCGATCCACGCCTGCTGTTTCCAGTTGGTGTGCAGGAAGATCAGCGCACACACGAAGAAGACCATCGAGATCCGTGGCAGGACTCCCACGTACCGCATGCCCTCGAAGCTGAAACTCGGCCAGAGCCAGAGGAACCAGCCGAGCAGCATGATCTTGATCGAGCGGGAGACGATTTTCCCGTAGAGGTCCTTCTTCTCGGTGCCAGCCTCCAGCCGTTTCGTGTAGGCCAGCGTGATGGACACTCCGACGATGAACAGGAAGAAGGGAAAGACCAGGTCCGTCAACGTGAGGCCGTGCCACTTCGCATGCAGGAGTGGCGGATACACGTGACTCCACGACCCCGGGTCATTGACGATCACCATGAGGACGATCGTGTACCCCCGCAGGGCATCCAGCGAGAGCAGTCGCGTGGACGGATCGAACGATCCAGTCATGTGATCCGACGAGTTCGAGGGAAGAGGACGACCGCCGAGGAACAGGATTGCCGCGGGAATCAAACGCACGCAGCTCGATGATGTCAACGATCACCACCGGTACGGCCCAGCAGCGCCGCGCGGATTGCACAGGTTCACGCCGATTTCACCCCACCTTCATACTCCACCCCCTTTCGTGAACCCATTCCTCGGATTACCACCATCTCGCCCATGTGGAGGAGGCGCGCATGACGAGAGATCCGAACGGCGGCGACGATCGCGCCACGTCGGAGCGTCGCGAGATCAGTCGGCGGGGGTTCCTCACGACGATGGGGACGGGCGTGCTGTCGGCCACGGCGGCCGGGCCGCTCGCCGCCCAGCACCCGGAGGTCCCGGACGTCCTCGACGCCACGGAGCTGGTCAAGGTGGCGCTCGACATCAACGGGCGGATCCAGGAGGTGCTCGTCGAGCCCCGCTGGTCGCTGGCCCACGTGTTGCGCGAGGTGCTGGAGCTGACCGGCACCAAGGTGGGCTGTGATCGCGGCGAGTGCGGCGCCTGCACGGTGCTGCTGGACGGGGCGCCGCGCTACGCCTGCCTGACGCTCGCGGTCGAGGCCGAACGCGCCAAGATCGTGACGGTCGAGGGCTTGCTGGCCGGCGAGGAGCTGGGCCCGGTCCAACAGGCGTTCCTGGAGCACGACGCCTACCAGTGCGGCTACTGCACGTCGGGCCAGATCGTGGCCGCGGAGGGATTGCTGCGGACCGACCCCGACCCCTCGGTCGACGCCATCCGGCACGGCATGAGCGGTAACCTGTGCCGCTGCGGCGCCTATCCCCACATCGTCACGGCGGTCCGGCGCGCGGCCGAGCTCAAGCGCGCGGGAGGTGCGCCATGAACGAGCATCCCGACGCCCAGTACTACATCAGGGGCATCGAGCTTCCCGAGACGGAGGTCTCCACCGACCTCGAGCCGTGGGGCGAGACCCGCGTCGTGGGGAAGCCGCTGCCGCGCGTGGACGGGTACGAGCGGGTGAGCGGCACGGCCGTCTATCCGGCCGACCTCACGCTCCCCGGCATGCTGTACGGCGCGATTCTGCGCTGCCCCCATCCCCACGCGGTCGTGACCGCCGTGGATGTGCAGCGTGCGCAGGCGATGCCCGGCGTCCGGGCGGTGCTGACGGCGTTCACGCCGCTCGACCGCGCCACGCGGCCGCACGCCGACATGATCCGCACCCAACTGTTCGATCCGCACTGCCGCTTTCAGGGCGAGGCCGTGGCCGCCGTGGCCGCAGAGACGCCGTACCAGGCGCGCGACGCGCTGCGCGCCATCCAGGTGCAGTACGAGGAGCGGCCGTTTGTGGCGGACGAGCGCAGGGCCCTGGCGCCGGACGCGCCACAGGTGCGCGACGGCGGAAACCAGGCCGGTGAGACGCAGATCTACGAGCGCGGCGACGTGGCGCGCGGGTTCGCCGAGGCGGACGTGGTGCTCGAACAGGAGTACCGCAACGAGTGCGAGATCCACACACCGATGGAGCTGCACGGCTGTGTGGCGCGCTGGGATGGCGACCGCCTGACGCTGTGGGAATCCACCCAGGGCGTCTACAACGCGCAGATGCAGGTGGCGGCGGCGTTGGGCATGCCGTTCTCCATGGTGCGCGTGGTGGGCCACTACATGGGCGGCGGGTTCGGCTCCAAGCTCCAGACCGGTAAGTACTCGGTCGCCGCGGCGCTGCTGGCGAAGACGACGGCGCGGCCCGTGAAGCTGGTGCTCACACGCGAGGAGACGCTGCTCGCCTTGGGCAACCGGCCGGCCAGCAACATGCGGCTCAAGGCGGGCGTCACGCGGGACGGCACGATCACCGCCATGCAGTTCTGGGGATCGGGCGCGAGCGGTTCGGAACCGGCAGGTGGGGTGTCGTTGCTCGACTGGCCCGTGCGGGACACCTACACGTGCGCCAACGTGCGCACGGAACTGACGGACCTCCTGATCAACGCCGGACCGGCACGGCCGTTCCGCGCGCCGGGACATCCGCAGGGCGCGTGGGCCCTGGAGCAGATGATGGACGCGCTGGCGGAGGCGATCGGCATGGATCCCGTCGCCCTCCGAGTCCGCAACGTTCCCACGGTGAGCCAGGCGCGCGGCAACGTCCCGTACACCTCCACCGGCCTGCGGCAGTGTCTCGAACAGGGCGCGGCGGCGTTCGGCTGGGACGCGGTGCGCGCCGAGATTGCGCGGCAAGGTAACCGGGGCACCGTCAAGCGCGGGGTTGGCGTGGCGGCGGGGCTCTGGGTGGCCGGCGGCGGCGGCCCGCCGAGCACGGCGGTCGTGAAGATCTTCGCCGACGGCAGCGTCAACCTGAACATGGGGGCCAGCGACATCGGCACCGGCACCAAGACGGTGATGGCGATGGTGGTGGCCGAGGAGTTGGGGGTCGATCCCGACGCGGTGGAGATCGAGCACGCCGATACCGGCAGCACGCAATTCGCCACCGGGAGCGGCGGCAGCAAGACGGTGCCCACCGAATCGCCGGCCGTGCGGGCCGCCGCGGTGGACGTGAAGCGGCAGCTGCTGGAATTGGCGGCCGAGGAGCTCAAGGTCGAGGTGTCCGCGCTGATGCTGCGGGATGGGAAGGTGGTGAGTACCAAGGATCCCGCGGTGACGCGGTCGCTCACCGAGCTGCAGGGCTTGCGGCGGCGCCGGAGCCTCACCGGGGTCGGCTACCGCGGTCCCAACCCCGTAAACAAGGCGGTGACCCCCTTCGCCGCGCAGTTCTGCGAGGTCGAGGTCGATACCGCATCGGGCGAGGTCCGGGTAGTGCGGTTCGTCGCGGCGCACGACAGCGGGCGCGTGATGAACCAGCTGACCTATCAGAACCAGGTGTTCGGCGGGATCACGATGGGCATCGGGTTCGGACTCACCGAAGAGCGGGTCCTGGATGTCGATCAGACCGGCAAGATGGCGAATCTCAACTGGCACGACTACAAGCTGCCGACCATGCTCGACGTCCCGGCCGACATGACGTGCGTGCCGATCGACCTGAAGGACACGGAGTGCAACGCGACCGGTGCGAAGGGCATCGGCGAGCCCGCGACGATTCCCACCGCGGCCGCGATCGGGAATGCCATCTATCACGCGACCGGTGTTCGAGTGACGCATACGCCGGTCGACCCGTTGCGACTCGTCGCGGCGCTCGCTGAGCGCGGGGAGGGCTGAGCCATGCTACCGCCATTCAGCTACGTACGCGCGCCGTCGCTCGACGAGGCGCTCGCCCAGCTCGGGACCAGCGACACGCGGATCTCGGCCGGGGGCTCGGACCTGCTCGGCTGTCTCCGGGACGAGGTGTTCACCTGCTCCAAGGTGGTGAGTCTGTCGCGGCTGGACGCGCTCCGCGGTATCCGGGACGACGGCCGCGGCGGCGTGCGGATCGGCGCGCTGACCACGATCGCGGCCGTGGCGTCCGACCCCGTGGTCAACCAGCGTTACCCGGTGCTGGCGCAGGCGGCCCGCGCCGTGGCCAGCCCGCAACTCCGCCATCAGGGGACGCTCGGCGGGAACCTCTGCCAGAAACCCCGCTGCTGGTACTACCGCGGGGAGTTCCATTGCAGCCGCAAGGGCGGGAGCACCTGCTACGCCCTGGCGGGCGAGAATCAGTTCCACTGCATCCTCGGCGGGCAGGGCTGCTAAATCGTCCATCCGTCCGACACGGCCCCG
>JBFGDF010000047.1:0-18767 GCA_041580775.1 Gemmatimonadales bacterium | reverse complement strand
GTGTATCCCCTAGCGATCGTGGCACAGCGCGCCGCCGCCGCCCCGTCGCATCAGGTCGCCCTCGACTTCACCGGCACGCGCAGCCTGCCGCAGACCTGCCTGACCGCGCCAGGACCGTGGGTGCTCGTGCCGGCGGCCGGTCGTGCGGCGCTCGACCGACTGCGCGCCATCGCCCGGCCCCTGGCCGACGTTGCCCGTCCCAGTCTCGGCCTCAAGACGGGCGCCGATCGCGCGCTCGTCGGCCGGGTCGTGAAACGGGATCGCCAGACGGCCGTCGTCCGTTTCGGCGACGATCTCGTGGAGCTCGAGCAGGATCTCCTCCGACCGGTGCTGCGCGGACGTGACGTCGCCGCCGTCGCGGCGACGCCGACGCGCGTCGTCCTGTGGCCCTATGACCGCGCGAGCCGATGCCGCGACACCCTGCCGACCCACACCGCCGCTTATGCGCGCCGCATCACCGCACGGCTGCGGGGTCGCGCGGACTACCAGCGCGGCCCCCCGTGGTGCCTGTTTCGGGTGCGCGGCGCGGTTCGTCCGCACCGCGTCGTGTGGGCCGATATCGCGCGCCGGCTGCAGGCCGTGGCGCTCGACATCGTCCATCCCGACGCCGTGCCCCTCAATTCCTGCTACGTGGCCGCACCGGCCGATGCGCGTTCCGCGCTCGTCCTTGCGGCGACGCTCAACAGCACGTGGGCGCGTGTCCTCCTCCGCGCCACGAGCGACGAGGCGCGCGGCGGATATCGTCGGCACAACGCCCGCGCGACCGGCGCGGTGCCCGTGCCCTGGCCGGGCGCCACCAGCGACGCGGTCGCGGATCTGAGCGCCCGCGCGCACCGAACGCAAGATGTCGATCAGGATGACCTGGACCGCGCGGTGGCAGAGGCCCTCGCCCTCCCCGCCGCGGTCCGTCGCGACCTGCGCGCGTTGGCCGACGATCTCGGCTGACGCCCTCGTCACCGTCCGCGAGCCGGCCGCCTGGCTCGCCGACCCCGGCCCCCGGCGACCACCCGAGGACGTGATCGGCGCCATTCGGTTCGCGGCACGGGGGGTGTGGGACGCCGGCTGGAATCCGCCTGCCTGGCTGCTGCCACACCAGCGGGATGCCGCGCCGCGCCTCGCGGCTGCGTTGCGCATCTTCGGCGGGGCGCTGCTCGCCGATGCCGTCGGGCTCGGCAAGAGTTGGCTGGCACTCGCGCTCGCCACCCGGTACCGCCGCGTGACCCTCGTCGTGCCGGCCACCGTCCGAACCCAATGGCGCGACCTTGCCGCCGCGCGCGGCGTGGTCGCGCGGATCGTGACGCACGAAGCGCTCAGTCGCAACGCATTCCTGGCGCCGGCGGACCTGCTGGTGGTCGACGAGGCCCATCGCTTCCGCAACCCGGCCACTCGTCGCTACGACGCGCTCGCGCGTCAGATCCGCCATGCCGGCCTCCTGCTGCTCACGGCAACGCCCGTCGTCAACCGCAGTGCCGACCTCGTGCACCTGCTTCGCCTGTTCCTGGCCGACCACGCGCTGGCAGGGTTGGGCGTCCCCTCGCTGGCCGGCGCCGTCTCGGGGGCGCCAGAGCCACTTCTGCATGCCGTGGCGCCGCTGGTCGTCTCCCGCAGCGCCGCGGTCGCGCGCCTGGCCAATCGCATGCCCGTACCGCACGACACGGAGGTGCTGAAGCGTCCCAGCCTACCCCCGGAGCAGCTGCGGCGCTGCGTGCGCGCCATCCGCGGACTCGTATTTCCACCGCTCACCGGCGACGCCCGCACCCTGCTGCGCCATCACCTGCTCATGAGGCTGGCCTCCTCGGCCGCCGCGCTGAGGGAGTCAGTGCGTCGGCACCGAGCCTACCTGAGCCGTGCAGCTCAGGCGGCCAGCACCGGCGAGGCCCTGCCCCGCGGCATCGCCCGACGCCTCTTTGGCCCGGACGACGATCCACAGCTGCCGCTCGTCCTCCAAATGGGCCTCAGGCAGCCGCTCGACACCGCGGCGCTTGACCGCGAACGCGCCCGGCTGGACGCCCTCGAGCGAGTCGTGACGGAAGCTGAGGTGTCGCCCAAGCGAGACGCGGTCCTGCAGGTCCTCGCCACCCGCCACGACCAAAAGACCGTGGTCTTTACCACGTCCCGCGCGACGGCGCTGGATCTGGCGCGCCACCTCCACTGGCATCGAGTGGCGACGGTCTCCGCGCGCGGCGCGCGGATCGCCTCCGGTCCGGTCACACCCGACGACGCCTTCTCGCTGTTCGCTCCTGTCGCGCGGGGACGGAGTCCAGTCCCCGAGGCGCAGCGAATTCAGACTCTCCTCGCGACCGATCTCGCCAGCGAGGGCCTGAATCTCCAGGACGCCGACGGGATCGTGCACTACGATCTCCCGTGGACGCCGCTCCGCCTGGCGCAGCGCCTCGGGCGTCTGGCGCGCCTCGGGTCCCGACATGCCCGCGTGGAGGTGTGGTGGTTCGTGCCGCCGGCGATCCTGGAGCGGCCCCTCCGCCTGGTGGAGGCGATCACCCGCAAGGCACGCCTCCAGCTCGCGCTCGCCGTTCCCACCACCAGCCGAGTGGGCAAGGGGGACGTGGACGGGGGAACGCTCGAACAACGGGAACGCGCGGCCCGGCGGAGCGGGACCCCCGCGCGCGGGCACGCCACACTCCGCGGCGCCGGCACCGTCTGCGTACTCTGTTGGGAGACGCCGCACGGGCCGGTCCGCGAGGTGGTGCGGCACGATGGACGACCGGCCGACTGGGCGGTGGCTGACCGCACGGATCTGGCGGAGTCGGCCGAGGTGCCCGACGGCGCCACAGTCGCGGCCATCCGACGGACGGTCGCGCTCCGTGCCCGACGAGCTCTCGTCGGCCCGCATCACCACGAAGGTCGGCGGCTCCTCCGCCGGGTGCTCGCACTCGCGCGCGCGGCCGCGCGAGCCCGCGATCGGATGATGCTCATGCTGCTGGACGGGGTGTTGGAACGACTCCGTGTCGGGGTCGCGGTCGGAGCGGAGCGCGAACTGGCACGCCGTCTGTCGGCGCCGGACGCGCGTGCGCTGGAGCAGTGGCTTCAGCTCGCCCCGGTGCGTCATCCGCGACTCTCGACACCCACCCTCGAGGCGGCGCTGTTTGGTGCCGAGATCGCGTAGACTGCCGAGGCTCTCGGAGCGCCGCGACCCAAGCTGGCGGCCGTCTATCTTCGGGATATATTCGGGTTCATGGAGACCGGTCGGCTGCCCGCGAGCGACGAGCCTAGCCCCCATCGGCCCGTGCCGCTGTTAGGCAAGTTGTTCTACGACAATGGATTGTACAACGATCAATCCGATCGCCGGCCTGGCCAATGCCCGGAGTGCGGCACTCCGCTGGTGCGGGCCTCAGGCTGCGTCCACTGCCCGGGATGCGGGTGGGGGCTGTGCGGATGAAGCTGCCGGCCTTGGAGCGCCGCGCGCGCGGCACGGACTTCCTCGAGTCTCCGACCCGCTCGCTGCTGAACCCGCCGGAGTCGACCGGGATGCCGTTCTGGTCGCTCAATCCCTACGTGGGCTGCGAGTTCGGCTGTTCGTACTGCTACGCGCGGTACGCGCATCGCTATGCCCTCGACCGCGCCGGCGACGACGAGGGCATCCCCGCTGCGACGGCCGCTCGGATGCGCGCGCTCCCGCAGCCCTGGGAGGCATTCGAGCGGGTGATCCTCGTGAAACGCCGAGAGGATGCGGCGGCCGCGCTCGACCGGGATCTGCGCCGAGTGCAGGTGCGCGCCCGCACGGCGCCCCAGACCCTCGCGATCGGCACGGCAACCGATCCGTACCAGCCCGCGGAGCGACGATACCGACTCACCCGCCTGGTACTCGAGCGCCTCACGCGGGAACGCGCGCTCGCCATCGAGATCGTCACCAAGAGCCCCCTCGTCCAGCGGGACGTGTCCCTGCTCCTCGCCCTGCAGCAGCGCCATCACGTAGCGGTACACATCTCGCTCATCTCCGTCGATCCCACGCTCGTGCGGCGCTTCGAGCGGCGTTCTCCGCTCCCGCGGGTTCGTCTGCGGGCGCTGGAACGCTTGTGCGCGGCCGGCGTGAACGCGGGTCTGATTTGTGCCCCCGTCCTGCCCGGCATCACGGACACGGCCACCTCGCTCCGTGCGCTCTTCCGCGCCGCACAGGGCTGTGGCGCCCGCCACGTGCACGGGCATCCGCTCCGCGTCTATGCGGCGGTGCGGGAGCCGCTTCTCCCCGTAGTCGACCGGTACTGCGCGCGCCTCGCCGCCCGGTACCGCGCTGTCTATCGACGGGGGGCACGCGTGCCCGCGCCCTACCGGCGCGCCCTGTCGCGCCGCCTGCGCCGGCTGGCGGCGGAGGTGGGGGTTCCCATCTACCAGCCGCCGGCGGATTCGGGCACCCGGGCGGATCTTCAGCTCCAGTTCTGGCGCGCCCGGGCCTAGCGTGGGGTCACGCCCATGCGCACCTTGGGGCGGACCCTTAGTTTCTGCAGATCTGCAGGGGCTGGACGCGGTTTCCCGACGCTCCAACGCGGCACCGGTTTCTGGCACGGAAGGGTGACCCCATGAGATGGCTCGAGCGGATCGAGCGGCTCACGAAACTGCAGCACATGATCCACGTGCCGCCGCTGAGCGCGCGGTTCGTGATCTACTGCATTGCGTCGTACCTTGTCCCCATCATCGCACTGCTCACACTGCCGCGGGGCCCCAGCCAGTACGATGATCTGGTCTGGCTGATCACGCTGGCGCCGGCCTTCCTGCTCGCGCTGCACTACGGCTTGCGCGGCGCGCTGGTGGGACTCCTCGTCGGCACGATCGTATTCCTCGGCGTGGAGGTGGCCCGCGTGTTCGCGCTCCGCATCGGGGACTGGCGAATCAGCGTGCCCATCTATACATCGTACGGTGCCCTGTCCATCAGTGTGGGGTGGCTGTCGCAGGAGTTGCATGACCGGTATCAGCGCGCCCTGGAAACGGAGCGGCTGGCGGGGATCGGGCAATTGGCGGTGACAATCCGGCACGAGCTGAATAACGCCCTCACGACGATCGTGGCCGAGAGCCACATGCTGGCCGAGCTCGAACGCGGGATGACGGAAGAGCAGCGGGCATCGGCCCGCGCCATCCATGAGGCCGCGCAACGCATCGCGGCCGACGTCCGCAAGCTCACCAACCTCGAGAGCGCGCCGCTGGCGGAGTACCCCGGCGGTGTCCGGATGATCGACCTCAGCCGGGCGCAGGAGCGGGAAAGCCCCTACTAGCCCCTGCGCGCGCCCCTCACCGCAGCGCGGTCACCCAGGCGGCGATCGCTTCGACGGCGGCGGGCTCCACCGGCAGTGTTGGATCCCGGTAGGTCACGAGCTGGGCGAGCAGCGTCGTGTCGGTGGCGTGCTTCAGCACATGGTTCGTTTCCGGCAGGAGCACGAGCCGGGCATCCGGCCGTGCCGCCCGGAGCCGCTCGGCATCCACGGGCCGGATCTGAATATCGGTTTCGCCCTGCACGATCAGCACCGGCAACGTGACGCGTGCCAACTCCGCGGTGGGGTCGTAGGCCGCGAGTCCGGACACGAAACGCTGGTGCGCGGGCACGAACAGGGCCGCGAGCCCCTGCGGCACCTCACCCGGCGGCTCACCCCGGACATAGCGGGCCATCGCGCTGTCGAACGCGAGCAGTGCCGTGGCGTCCACCTGCCGCCCCACCTGCTCGTGCAGGATCTGCAGCATGGGCCGGCCGGCCCCGGCGACGAGCACCAGCCCGTCCGCCTGGAGCCCGCGAGCGGCCGCCCGGATTGCCAACCCCGCACCCTCACTGTGGCCCACGACCACGATCTTGCCGTACCGGTCCTTCGCGCGGACGGCCGCCACCGCGTGAACGACGTCGTCCGCGAAGTCGTCGAAGGACAGGGTCGCCATGTCGACCGCGCCCTCCGCGGTCGGCAACACGCGCTTGTCGTACCGCAGCGACGCGATGCCGCGCTGGGCGAGACCCCACGCGAGCTGCGCGTACGTATTGGTCCGCAACCCCGCCGCGGAGTTCCCGTTCCGATCGGTCGGGCCCGACCCGGCCACGAGGAGGGCGAGCGGCGCCCGTCCGGCGCTCTGCGGTTCCGTGAGCGTACCCGCCAGCCGCAAGGCTCCACTGCGGAACACGAACGGGCTCTCGACCACACCAGCCGGGGGCACGGTGTCCGCCCGCGGCATCGGGGTGGAGTCCCCCGGGGGCGGCTCTTGGCCGGCGGCCAACCGGACGAGGGTGAGCAGGCCGACACCGGCTGCCACGAGTACGGGCTTCATGAGGAACGCTCCCGCTTCCACAGGATGTAGGACTGAACCACGGGAATCACCGCGACGAGCGCAATCGTCAGCACGAACACGACGACCATGGTCACCTGACGAAGGAAGGCGGTCGTCATCATCAGCACGCCGCCCAACACGAAGAGCCGGCCTCCGGTGCGGTGCGTCCGCCGCCACACGGCGTCACTCGACAGCGTCCACGGCGTGCGGATGCCGACGAACCAGTTCGGCTCGATCTGCCCCAGGTAGCTGCCGATCAGGACGAACAGGAGGCCGACCCCGATGGGCACCACCCGCGGAATGCTGACCGGGAACCCCAGCCCGTTCGCGAGCATGGACACGTGGAGAAGGCCAAGAAACAGCAAGATGCCATTCACCAGCAGCCAGTAGACCGAGGCGAACTTGGCGTAGTTCTCCCCCTTGGGGTCGATCTTGGGGAGGAGCTGCAGCATCCCGGCGAGCGCGACCATCACGAGGGGAAGCAGGCTCACCGCCAGGAGCCGCGACGAAAACCCATCGGGCTCCCCCCGCAGGTTCCAGTGGGTGGGAACGGTGGCGGGGAGCCGCGGATAGGCCCAGATCGAGAACGCAATGGCGGCAGCAGCGATCACCAACCCCAACCAGCGGCTGCGCATAGGCCGACCTCCTGCGAAGGGCCCGACCGACGCCTCACCCAAACTAGTCGCGACACCCCGAGCGAGAAACATCGACGCCGCAGCGGACTCCGGGTGCGCAGGCCCACGCTCCTCAGCTCCGGTGATCAGATCCCTCCGCCACATGCCCTACGCTCGCAAACGCGTCCCGAAACGCCGCCGCTAGCGCTGGCGGCACGTCGATGTCAGCGCCATCCAGGCGGCGGAGCATCAAAGCGTTCGTTGGGGCCTGCCCACGGTAGTGGTTGTTCGTGATCACGTACGTATCCCGGGCGCGCTTGGCCACCTCGTGAATGCGCTCGAGCCACGCCTCCAGCTCATCCCTGGAGTACAGGTAGTCGTACCGCTCGTGCGACTCGGCGTTGTCGCGAAACCAGTTCTCGTAATTCCGGCCGTGCAGGCGAACGTACCCCAGCGGCCCGGTCACCTCCGCACCCGGCGTGATGGAATGCCGGAAGACGGGCTGGTCGATGTTCACCGCAGCGAGGCCCCGCTCGCGCAGCGCCGCGTAGAACTCGGCCACGTTCCACGAGCTGTGGCGCACTTCGACCGCCAGGGGAAATTCGGCAAACGCGCCCACGACGTCCTCCAGCCATTCCCGCGACGCCGGGTCCCGTTTGAACGACCAGGGGAACTGGATCAACACGCACCCGAGTCGGTCGGCTTCCGCGAGCGGCGTCAGGCCGGCGCGCACCTGGTCCACCTCGGCCGGTGCCCAGGCGGTGTCACGCTGGTGGGTGAACCGCTGCCACAGCTTGGCCGTGAACTTGAACCGCGGATTGGGTGCCACGCGGCGGGCCCAGGCCGCGGCGGATTTCGGT
Source organism: Gemmatimonadales bacterium (assembly GCA_041580775.1). Taxonomy (GTDB): domain Bacteria; phylum Gemmatimonadota; class Gemmatimonadetes; order Gemmatimonadales; family GWC2-71-9; genus JAOTWJ01. Next base: position 11,035 of record JBFGDF010000047.1, on the reverse strand, counting down.
GACGGCGGCCGGTAGAACGTCGAGTTGATCTCGATGGTGTCGAAGAAGCCGGCGAGATAGGCGAGCGGATCGAACGCACGGGACCGTGGTGCCGGATACACCGGTCCCCACCAGTCGTCATAACTCCAACCCGCGACGCCGTAGCGAATCATCATCTCGAAGATAGAGCCTCTTCCGCCACCCGGGACCCCGCCCCATCTTCCCGCTGTTTCCCGCTTCGCGGGGCAGTGATCATGCTGGACCTGATATTCGGCGGCAACGCGGCCCTGTTCGGTGTTCCCGCGGTGATCGGGACCCTGTTCTTCTTCGGGCGTCTCGTGCTCATGCTCGTCGGCGGTGTCGACGACGCCCATCATGACTTCGCCATGGACGTCGACGATGCGGGCGGCATGGATGCCGGGCATCCCGACTCCGGCGCAGCATTCAAGATCCTCTCCCTTCAGGCCATCGCGGCGTTTCTCATGGGGTTCGGCTGGGGCGGCCTCGGCATTGTGCGCGGCTGGGGCCTCCCGGTGGTGGCCGGTCTCGGCGTCGGCATCGTCACCGGCTCCGCCATGACCTGGACGCTCGGCAAGCTGCTCACGTGGATCGCCCGGATGCAGAGCAGCGGCAGCCTGGCCATGGAAACGGCCCTGTACGAAGAGGGGGTGGTCTACATCACGATTCCCCAGGCCCGGGGCGGCCGCGGCTCGGTGCGCGTCGTCGTGAACGAGCGGATGCAGTACTACCCCGCCGTCACCGACGGCGCGACCCTCGACCCGGGCACGCCCGTGCGCATCACGGCCGTCAACGACGACCATACCCTCACCGTCGAGCCCTTGACTCGCGAACTTCCCGCCCCCGGAGACTGACCATGCCGTTCCCTCTTGCCCTGCTGTTGCTGCAGGCCGACGTCGGCACCAATCCAGCGGTCTGGCTCGGACTCCCTGCCGCCTTCTTCCTGCTGTTCATCTTCTTCATCGTCTTTGTGGTGAAGCAGTACAAGCGCTGCCCGAGCAACCAGGTGCTGGTACTCTACGGCAAGGTCGGCGGCAACCGCGCTGCGCAGTGCATTCACGGAGGCGGCAAGTTCGTCGTGCCGCTGCTCCAGGACTACACGTACCTGCCGCTCGAGCCGATGGTCATCGACATCCCGCTGACCGGAGCGCTGTCGCTCAACAACATCCGCGTGAACGTGCCGGCCACCTTCACCGTCGGCATTTCCACGGACCCCGTGCTCATGAACTCGGCCGCGGAGCGGCTCCTCTTCCTGCCCGAGAACAAGATCAAGGATCAGGCTCAGGACATCATCCTCGGGCAGCTGCGGCTCGTGATCGCGACCCTCTCGATCGAGGAGATCAACAAGGACCGCGAGAAGTTCATGGCGCTGATCAACACGAACGTGACCGAGGAAATCAACAAGATCGGGCTCGCGCTCATCAACGTGAACATCCGCGACATCACCGACGAAAGCGGCTATATCGAAGCCATCGGGAAGCGCGCGGCGGCCGAGGCCATCAACCGCGCGCGGGTCGAGGTGGCCCAGCAGGAACGCGACGGGGCCACCGGCCAAGCGATCGCGGACCGCGAGCGGACCATCAGCGTGGCGCGCGAGCAGGCGTCGTCGGTCGAGGGGCAGAAGGTCGCCGAGCAGAAGCAGCGCGTGGCCGTGGCCGCGCTTGACGCGACCGCGGTCACGGGCGAGGTCGAGTCCCGCCGCAACGCCGCCATCGCCACCGCACAGCGCGAGGCGGAAACCGTCGCCGCCACCAAGGAAGCGGAGCAGACGCAGCGTATCCAGGTGGCTAAGGCCGAGTCGGCCGCCGTGCAGGGCGAAAACACGTCGCAGGCCGAGATCGCCCGGTCCAACGCGACGCTCGCGCAGGTGCGCGCCGAAGCGACCAAGCAGGCCGAGGTGGCCGCGGCACTCGCAGCCGAGGCGATTCTCAAGGCCGAGCGCGAGCGGGAATTGGCGCGCCTGGCCAAGGAACAGCTCGCCCCCCAGGAAATCGAGAAGAAGCGGGTGGAGATCGAGGCCGAGGCGGCCGCGGAGCGCTCACGGCGCGAGGCCAAGGGCGTGGCCGACGCGATGTTGGCCCGGTATCAGGCGGAGGCCACCGGGACACTCCAGGTGCTGGAGGCGAAGGCCGAAGGGTACCGGCGGCTGGTGGCGGCGTGCGCGGAGAATCCGCAGATCGCTCCGACGTTGCTGCTGATCGAGCAGATGCCCCACCTCGTGGCCGAGCAGGTGAAGGCCATTCAGAACCTGAAGATCGACAAGATCACCGTCTGGGAGGGCGGCCGGTCCGGCAAGGCCGGCAACAGCGGCGCCACGGCGGATTTCCTGTCGAGCCTGATTGGCTCGCTGCCCGCGGTACATGAACTGGCGCAGCAGGCCGGCATCGAACTGCCGGCGGTGCTCGGGAAGGTCCGGGACGAGACACCGGCCGTCGACGTGACTCCCACGAAGGGCAAGCCGTCGCGATCGTGAAACGGACCGCGCGGGGTAGCGGCGGTCTGCGCGACCGCCGCTATCGCCGCCGCTCGGCCAGCCGGCGGTAGTACTCCTCCACCAGCGCCCGATACTCGAGCGGCACGGCTTCGCCGGCTTCCAGCGCTGCCGGTCGCGGATCCTCCCCCAGCAGTTGCCGGCGCAGCGAGAACTCGTAGTCCTTGAGGCCCTGCACGATCGCCTGCTCCAGCTGGTCGAGCCCCTGCGGCGTGGCCAGCCCGCCCTGGTTGTCAAGCCGGCCGAGTTGGCGCAAGATCGCGTCGAGCGGCCCGACATCCGCGCCCTGGCGCTCGAGCTGCTGGCGCAGCTGCCGCAGCTGGTTGGCGCGTTCGCGCAACTCGCGGCGCAGCTGCCGCTCGCCCGCACCGCCCGCACCACTATCGGCACCGGCGTTCTCGCGCGCGCGTGCCCCGAGCGACTCGAGCGCCCGCGCCACGTCGCGGGTCCGGTCGAGGCTGCGCTCCAGCTCGCGACCCCTGGATTCACCGATCCGGCCCGCGGCCTCTCGAATGCCGTCGCGCAGCGCCTCGAGATCCGTCCCGATCTCCTCCTCGAACCGTTCCGCGTATTCCTGCGACCGTTGCTCCATCACGCCGCGCGAGTATTGGATCTTGTCCTGGAGGCGGCCGTTCCGCGCCTCCTGCACGGCTTCCCGCAACCGCTCTGCGGCGTCAGGCTGTTCCCCGCGCGCGTCGCGCGCGAGGCGGTCCAGGTCCGATTCCAGCCGGTCCACTTCGGCCGCCATGGCCTGCTTGCGGGCGTTGAGGCGCCGCAGGCGCTCCGCGCGCCCGTCAGCCGCTGCGAGGTCGCGCACGTCCTCCCGCACCTCCCGCTGCTGATCCACCAGCTGCTCGGCGCGCCGCAGCGCGTCCCGCACGTCCCGCTCCAGCCCGGCACTGCGGGATCCCTCGAGTCCCCGGCGGGCTTCGCGCAGGCGATCGAGAGCCGACTCCCCCTGGGCCGCTCCCTCGCGACCGGCGGCGGCCCGTCGCATCGCGTCGGCCGCGTCCTGCAGCCGCCGCGCCGTTTGGGCCAGCTCGGCGTTCTCGCGCTCGCGCGAGAGCCGCTCGAGCCGTCGGGCCAGAGAGTCCGCTTCCTGCGCCAGCCGTCGCTGGGCGGCGCTGTTCGCCCCGCCTCGGGCCTGGCCCTGGGCCTGCACCCGACGGCGCTCGTTTTCCTGCTGCTGCCGCCGCGCCAGCTCGCGCAGCTTCTCCAGCGCCTCATCCACCTGCTGATCCGTCTGCTGGCGCTGCCCGCGCTCCACGCTCTCATACTGATTCCGCATCCGGTCCAGCTCGAGCTCGAACAGCTCCGCCAGCTCTTCGGCACTCGCTTCCGGCGCGCCCCCACCACCCTGACCGGGCTCTCCCCGCGCCAGTTGCCGCTCGCGGAACGCGGCTTCGGCACGCTGGAGGTGCTGGAGCGCCCGCTGCTCCGGCGGGAGCGCCGGCTCCGGCTCCCGCCGCCCCAGTCGCTCCTCCGCCTCCGCCATCGCCTGGGCGGCCCGCGGAAGCGCCTCCGCCACGGCCGCCATCGTGGAATCGAGCGCCGCCACCCCGCGCGTCTCGATGCGCCGAATCAGCGTCTCGACCTCCTCGCGCAACCGCCCCTGCATCAGCGTGACGGTGCTCAGGTTGTCCCGCCACTCCCGGTCGGTGTACCGGCCGCGGTCCCGCACGAGCCGGAACGTCGCCGCGATGATGTCCCGCTGACGGCTCGACAGTTCGCCCGGCGACGCGCCGCCATCCGGCTGGCCCTGCGTGCCCCCGGCGTCCGCCGCCCGCCAGCGGCGATCGAACGGACGAATCGTCACGAAGTAGATGTCCGAGACCGCCGGCGTGGCTCCGCGGCGGGCGTCCCGCGCCCGGCCGTAGTATGCGATCACGTCGCCCGGCACGAGCGTCAGCTCTTCGAGATAGAACGTGTGCCCGGCCGTCACGTCCTTGCGGCCTCCCCGTCCCGCATAGAGCGCCACGGCCTGCTCCGTTCCCCCGTTCACGGCCACCACCAATTCCACGGCCCCCAGGCCGAAATCATCTTCCGCCCGTACCTCGGTGAACAGCTCGTCCACCGACGTCACCGAGACGTCCCGGCCGGGTTGGGTCACCCGCACGATCGGCGGCTGGTCGTCGAGGGCGTCGATGAAATACTCCGGCGAGGCCGGCATGAGCCGGCCGTCGGGTCCCGCGAGCAGCACCCGGTACGAGCCGCTGGCGGTCACGGTCAGCTCGCTGCTGAGTCCGTCGCCCGTCTCGGCAAGCGGCAGCGTGTCGGTGCCGACCGCCAGGGCCCCGCCCGCCGCGGGAACCGTCGGCACCACCGTCACGCGCACCCGCGTGCCGACGAGTGCCGCGATGTCTCCCCCGTCGTCCTGTCGCAGGGGGTCCAGTCCAGTGTACGCGGGAAACCGGTACACGAGACTGATCGTCCGCACGTACGGCACGTCGACCACCGCCAGGCGGTGGACGCGCGAGCGTACCCCACCGCCCGTGGCGAAGTACTCGGTCGAGTCCCGCACATCGAACAGGAAGGCGCTGAGATCGCCGCGCTCCACGTCCGGCGTCAGCATGATCCGTTCCCACTCGGCGGCGTCTCGTGCGCGGACCAGCAGTGTCACTTCCTCTGCGGTGAAGTTCCGCAGCGTCGCCCCGATCCGAACGTCTGCGCCACGCGGGACTGTGGTATCACCCGGCTCGATGTCGATCGCATAGGGGGTGGCGGCGCCGCTCTGCAACGGGGCCAGGAGGAACGGCAGGCCCGTGCGCACCGTGCCCGGACTCAGCAGTAGCACGAGCGCCGCGAGCCCCGTCACGCCGGCGAGCATCCCACCCGACCGGCGCAGCGCCTCGCGTTCCACCCGCCGCCCCCGCTCCACCTCGTCGAGCCGTTCGGCTGCCCGCACCACTACTCGGGCGACCAGCGCAGGCGAGCTGGGCTCGTCGGGCGCACCCGCCGTCTCCGTAGCGCTCAGCACCTCACCATCGAGCGTCGGCTCGTGCTCCTCGAGATAGAGCGCCACCTGGCGGTCCGTGATCTTGCGCAGCAGCGGGCGCACGAGGAACTGCACGGCGAGTCCGAGCAGCACCCCCCACGCCACGAAGCGGAACACGAGGAGCGCGACCGGCGAGAAGCGGAACTGGTCCACCGCCCACGCCCCGAGCACGAAGGCGACCAGTCCGCCGGCAACCACGAGCGTCAACCCGCGCAACAGCACACGCAGACGCCAGCGACGCCGCACGGCGCGGATCGCGGGAAGGAGTTCGGGAGTCATGAGGGCTGGGTCCTCCGCTTCACTGAACGCGGTGCATGTTCAAGAGATACCACCGTACCCCGCCGCGGCGTTCCATTTCCCGGCTCACGCGCTCGTCCCCGTCGGTCGCAGCGCGGTAAACGCCGATTCCGCCACGAGCGCGATCAGCGCCGCGAGGGCCAGATACCACCAGATCCGCTGTCGCCGCTCGCGCTCTGCTGCCGTCAGGACGCCGGCCGGCCCAGCGGTGGTGACTCCCTCGGGGGCCGCAACGGCGGCCAGAAACGCGTCGCGATCGAGCTCCCTCAAGTCCGACTCGGCAGGATCCAGATTCACCGCAATCGGAACGGCGACCTCGCCTCGGGGCGAGCGCAATTCGTAGAACCCGGCCCGCAGCAGGGGCAGCGGCGCTCGGGTACCGCTCGGGATCAGGATCCGGGTCCCGTCGGGCGCCTCGAGCACGAGTTCGCCATCCGCCCCGGGCACGAGCTCATCGGGCTGCAGCGCATTGCCGATCTCGTAGGATGCAGCTGGCTCCCGGTGTCCCGCCAGATACCGCACGGCCTGGTGGATCGTGGGGAGGAACACCGCGCGCAGCGGCAGGTCGTTCCAGACGTTGCCGAAGTCGGATCCCCACAGCATGGCGCGCCCCGTCCCGTAGCGGGTCTCGCCCAGCACGGCACCGCCGTCATCGGTCCACGCCAGGACCCGACCGCTGTCCGCGAGCGCGAGCCGCCGATAGCGATAGACGCTCACGGCCGAGTAGTCGCCGCCCCGCGTTCCCTGAAACGGCGCGAAGACGGGGTGGCTGTAGTCCGCCACGCCGAGCGCTCCCCCACGGTCAGTGAGCCGATCCGCCGGTGAGCGTGCCGCGGTGCCGAGGGCCGCGCGTACGGCCTCGGGGACCGCGCCGGCGCGCGGCCCGAGGGCCCAGAGGAGGCCGCCGCCCTGCTCGACGAACCGAAGCAGCCGACGGCCCGCCTCACCGGAGGGGAACGGGGCGTCGTTGAGGACGACTACCGCCGCCAACGCGAGGTCCGCGGCTGACGGCGCCGCACGCACGGATGCCTCGATCAGCGGGTCGCGCCCGATCGACAGGGCGCGGCGCAGGTAGACCACTTCTCGCGCAGAGGCCCCGGAGGGCTCCACCAGGAGCACCGGGATGCGGGGAATGGGACGCAGCACGAAGCGCCGCTCGTCATCCAGGCCCAACCCGTCCCCGTCGATCCGCACCCATCCCGGCGCGGGCGCGGCCGGGAGGGCGATCGCGGGGAACCGCACCGCCGTGGCTTCGCGCGGCGCGACCCGCGCGCGCACCTCGTGCAACGTCTGCGTACCCGTTCCCAGCCGCGCCCGGACCTCCACGGCGCCGGTGCCGAGGTTGGCCACCCGCGCCGTGACGATCACCCTCCCGCCCTCGTCGGGACTCCGCTGCAGCGTCACGCCGGTGACCGCCAGATTCTGCGGATCGTCGCCACTCACCGACACAGGCTCCAGCGTCGTCCCCACAGGCAGGCGGCTATCGGCTGCCGCATTCCAGCCCGCCTGCTGGAAGTCCGACACGAGGACCACGGTCCGGCGTGGCAGCTCGGACTGCTCCAGCAGGTCACCCGCCAGCTCGAGCGCGGGTCCGAAGCGCGTCACGCCCCCGTCCGGGCGCGCCGCGGCCAGATACGCTGCCGCGGTCGCGGCATCGCTCGTCGCCGGGCCCGCGGCTTGCGGCGTTTCGGCAAAGAGTACCACCGTCAGGCGGTCCTCGGGCGCGAGTCCATTCGCGACGCGACGCGCGGCCGCGAGCGCGCGATCCCACCGTTCGCCGTAGCCCATCGAGGCGGAGCGGTCGAGCAGCAGCACCACCTCCCGCGCGGCGCCCGCGGCGGCCGCGCCGAAGCCCGCGCGCGCGAGGAACGGCCGGGCGAAGGCAGCAACCAGGAGCGCAATCGCCGCCGCGCGTAGCAGGAGCAGCAGCCAATCCCGAATCCGGCGCCGTTCCGTCGTCCGGAACGGGACGCGTCGGACGAACGCGAGCGACGGGAACCGCACCGGCTCGCGCCGCTGGCGCTGGGTCAGGTGCAGCAGCACCGGGATCGCCAGCGCGGCGAGACCAAGCAGGAACAGAGGGGCCAGGAACGACATTACTTCACCAGCCGCAGCCACTCGCGGCGGGTCAGGTACTCGAACAGGGCGAAGTCCACCGGCCGGCTCGTTTGGGCCAGATAGTAGTCCACCCGCCGTTGGCCCAGACCTCGCGCGAGCGTCTCGCAGTGCTCACGAATGAGAGCGCGGTACTCGTCGCGCATCTTGGCGGGCACGACCGGCACTCGCTCCCCCGTCTCCAGATCCTCGAAGGGGGCCGCCCCGTCGAACGGGAACTCCAGCTCGTGGGGGTCCAGCACCTGGAGCACGATCACGTCGTGACCCCGGTCCCGCAGTCGGGCGAGCGTGCGAAACGCCACCGCCGGATCTTCATACAGATCGGAGACCAACACCACAATGCTCCGGCGGCGCGTGATTTCGGCGATCTTCTCGAGAGGACCCGCCAGGTCGCCGCGCCCGCCGGCGTTCCGGCGGTCGAGCGTATACAGGCAGAGCTCGAGGTGCTTCGCGGAGGGCGGAACGAAGTCGAGCAGGTTGGCGTCGAACGTGACGAGACCCACGCGGTCGCGCTGCCGGCGCGAGAGATACAGCAGGCTCGCCGCCAGGATCCGCCCGTAGTCCAGCTTCGTGAGTGCCCCGCTGCCGTAGTCCATCGAGCGCGACACGTCCAGCGCCACGAGGAGATTGGCGTTCGTGTCCGCTTCGAATTCTTTCACGTAGAAGCGGTCCGTCCGCCCGAACACGCGCCAGTCGACCCGGCGAATGTCGTCGCCCGGCATGTACGGGCGGTGTTCGGCAAAGTCCGTGGAGACGCCCAGGTACGGTGAGTGATGGAGGCCGCTGATGAAACCGTCCACCACGGTGCGCGCCGCGAGCTCGAGATTGTCGATGCGCGCGAGCACGGTCGGGTCCAGAAACCGCGTGCCGGTCACATGCCGGAGGACGGGACCGGCACCGTCTCGAGCAGGCGGTCGATCAGGTGGTCCGTCGTGATCCGCTCGGACTCCGCGTGGAAGTTCTTGAGGATCCGATGGCGCAGCACCGGGTGCGCGAGCGCTTGCACGTCGTCGAACTTCACATGGTAGCGCCCCTGGAGCAGCGCCCGTGCCTTGGCGCCCAGGATCAGATACTGGGCCGCGCGCACGCTTGCTCCGTAGGAGACCCACTCGCGTACGTAGTCCGGCGCGCCCGTACCGTTCGGCCGGGACGTGCGGACCAGAGTGACGGCGTAGCGCAGGATGGAATCCGGCACCGGAACACGCCGCACGAGCTCCTGGAACGCCACGATGTCCCGTCCCGTCACCACCGCCTGGAGCGCCTCCCCGGGCATGCGCGTCGTCGTGCGGACGATCTCCACTTCGTCGTCCTCACTCGAGTAATCGATGATGACGTTGAACATGAACCGGTCGAGCTGGGCTTCCGGCAAGGGGTACGTACCCTCGAGCTCGATCGGGTTCTGGGTTGCGAAGACGAAGAACGGCTCCTCCAGCTCGTAGGTCCGCCCCTGCACGGTGACGCGGTGCTCCTGCATCGCCTCGAGCAGCGCGGACTGGGTCTTCGGCGGGGTGCGGTTGATCTCGTCGGCCAGCACGATGTTCGCGAACAGCGGACCCGGGACGAACACCAGGCGCCGCTCGCCCGTCGCCGGATCCTCCTGAACCAGGTCGGTGCCCGTGATGTCCGAGGGCATCAGGTCGGGCGTGAACTGGATCCGCGAGAACTTGAGGTCGAGCGCGTCGGCGATGGTGCGGATCAGCAGCGTCTTGGCGAGGCCCGGCACGCCGACGATGAGGCTGTTGCCGCCGACGAAGAGCGACACCAACACCTGCTCGATGACGTCGTCCTGCCCCACGATGAGCTTGTGCAGCTCGGCGAGCAGGCGGTCCCGGCCCGCCGTGAGGCGATCCGCGAGGGCGACGTCGTCGGTCGAGTCCAGGGGAGTGGGGGAAGTCGGCATCGGTCTCCGGTCAGTGGGTGAGAGCGTACACGAAGTAGTTCACGCCGAGCTTGAACGCCCGGTTGGCGAGATCGATGGGGATGAACCCCGAACCCGACCATTCCCACGACTCCCCGATGTCGTTGTTGTAGTTCACGATCACGAGCAGTCGCTTGGCGGGGTCGTTGTCCTCGAAGATGCCGAAGAACACCGATTCCTGCCCCCAGTACGGGTGACGGAAGTCGAGCGTGTCGATGGCGAAGAACGAATGGAAGATCGGATGTGTGGCGTCGAGCTGCACAAGCCGAGCTGCGGGCAGGAGCTTCTGGATCGCCGCCTCGAACTCCCACCACTGACGATCCGCGAAGTCGTCGAAGATGATGAATCCGCCCTTCGCCAAATAGTCCCGCAGATGCCGGGCTTCGCGGTCGGTGAACGTCCAGTAGCTCGGCTCGGCCATGTAGGCCACAGGGTACCTGAACAGCTCGGGATCATCCGCGCCCAGGATGTTCGTGCCGTCCACCCGGACCCCAATGGACGTCAGTTCCTTGAGGATCGTCACCAGATGCCGATCCGCGCGCGGGTAGTCGTGATCCCAGTTGTAGTTCACACCGCCAAAGAACCCGCCGCCACCGCCGAATCCGATGCGGCTGGGCGTGTAGCGCAGGCGGACGAACGTCACCAGCCCGTTGTAGGGGACGTTGAACGCCTTGAAGTCGGGCTCCTTGTCGGGGAGCGTGAACGCGCGGCGCTGCGCCCACACCGGCGTCACGCCGACGACGCCCAGGAGTGTCAGCGCCAAGGCGAGCTGGCGCGCAGCCCCTCGACCCCGCGGCCCCATCGCCATCCTCACGTCCTCCGGCGATTCCTTCATTTGGTCATCCCTGTGGGCCATCCGTCCCGTCCCCCCGCAGCTCGAGTAACAACTCCAAGGCCTCGTCGAAGCCCGGGGCGAGCTCGAGCGCCCGCAGCACGGCTCGCCGGGCCGCGTCGCGGTCCCCCGCCCGCCATTCCGCCAACGCCAGCCGATAGTATGCGTCCGCCGGGTCCGCCGGGTCGAGCGCGACGATCGCCCGCCGCTCGCGGACCGCCATGCGGGCATCACCGCGCCCTTCGGCCAGCTCGGCCAGCCGCGCGTGCACCCCGAGATCCGTCGGGTCGACGTACATCGCATCGTCGAGCGCCCGCAGGGCAGCGGCACTGTCTCCCAGCAGCAGCGATACGTCGGCCAGCTCCACGCGCGCGTCGTAGGCCCGCTCGT
>JBFGDF010000046.1:0-18882 GCA_041580775.1 Gemmatimonadales bacterium | reverse complement strand
TATCGGGCGGCTTCGCGCCGGCGGCGTCGGCGCCCAATTCTGGTCGACCTACACGCCGGCCGACGCCCGGAACCCGGCTCCCGCGCGCGCCGGCATGGAGCAGAACGACGTCGTCCATCGGCTGGTGGCGCGGTATCCGGACACGTTCGTGCTTGCGCGCACGGCCGCCGATATCGAGCAGGCCCATCGGGACGGGAAGATCGCGTCGCTCATCGGGCTCGAGGGCGGGCACATGATCGAGAATTCCCTCGGCATGCTCCGGGCCTTCTACCGGGACGGTGTGCGCTACCTGACGCTCACCCATTCGCGCAACACGGACTGGGCGGACGCGAGCACCGACGCGCCCGCTCACGGCGGACTGACCCCGTTCGGGCGGGAAGTCGTGCGGGAGATGAACCGGCTCGGCATGCTCGTGGACCTTTCGCATGTGTCGGACTCGACCATGTGGGATGTGTTGGCGGTGACCGCCGCACCGGTGATCTTCTCGCATTCGTCGTCCCGCCATTTCGCGCCGCACCCCCGCAACGTGCCCGACGACGTGATGCGGGCGGTCGCGCGGAACGGGGGTGTCATCATGGTGAACTTCGTGCCCGAGTTCATCTGGCGCCCGACCTACGACTGGTCGCTCGTGCGCGACTCCGTCCTGGGGACGCTGCGCGCGCGAGGCCCCGACTCGGCCGCCGGTCGCGAGGCGCTGCGGGCGTGGGACCGGGCGCACCCCATGCCGCGCCCCCCGCTCGGCGTCGTGGCGGATCACTTCGAGCATCTGCGGCAGGTGGCGGGCGTCGACCACCTCGGCCTCGGGAGCGATTTCGACGGCATCACCGGGACGCCGATCGGGCTCGAAGACGTCTCGACCTTTCCGGCGCTGCTCGCCGAACTGCTGCGCCGCGGGTGGCGCGAAGACGACGTGAAGAAGGTGGCGGGGCTCAACGTCCTGCGCGTGATGCGCGCGACCGAGCGAGTGGCCGCCCGGCTGCAACAGGAGGTGGGGCCGAGCACCGCACGGATCGAGGATCTGGATGGAGCGGGGCGGTGAGACCGCTGCTGGCCCTCCTGCCGCTCGCGCCGCTCCTGGCCGCGTGTCCCGGTCAGCGGTTCGACGCGCTCAAGGAGCGCGAGACGGGGGAAGTGCGTGCGGCGTTCGATGCCCATCTCGAGGCCATCCGCCGGCGTGATGTCGAGGCGTACCTGGCCGGCTATCTCAATGCGCCGGATTTCGTCTACATCGGTCCCGGCGGGGTCAGCCGGGGGTTTCGCGGCTTCGCCGTGGCCCGGCGGGCAGCCCCAGATTTTCCGGACAGCCTCGTGGCGGGGGCGCCGGAGCTCGCCTGGCTGGCCCCCGGGGTGGTGTACCTTGCCTATCCCTACGCCGCCCGACAGGGGGACGCCGCAGGCCAGGGATGGTCCGAGCGCGTCTTCGTGAAGACGGCGGACGGCTGGCGCATCGCCGTGACCGGGGTGATTCCGACGACGCCCTAGGCTGGACCGCGCGCGGGTCGAATCGCCATCCTTCGTGCACGCCGGGCCGGGAGGCATATGCGGATCGTCTGGGGGTTGATCGTGCTGGCGCTCGCCATTGCGCCTGCGACGGCACAGGAGCGCGTGGTGGTGCGGATGCCGGGGAGCCTCGAGGGGCTGCCGTTCTCGTCGGCGGTCCGCGTGGGCGAGTTGCTGTTCCTGTCGGGCCAGATCGGTGCGGTGCCCGGGAGCCGCGAGCTGGCGCCGGGCGGCATCGAGGCGGAAACGCGCCAGACGATGGAGAACATCAAGGCCGTGTTGGACTATGCGGGGAGCTCGATGGCGCGGATCGTGAAGTGCACGGTGTTTCTGCGGGACCTCGCTGACTACGCGATCATGAACCGGGTCTACGCGAGTTACTTCCCCACCGATCCGCCGGCCCGCTCCACGCTGGGGGCGAGCGGGCTGGCCCTGGGCGCAGCGGTCGAGATCGAGTGTATTGCGCTCGCGGGGGATGACCGATGAAGGCACGACGGCAGGCGGCCGCGCTCGAGCCGCTCATCCTCAAACCGCTGCGCGGGCTCGGCAAGGACGACTGGCATCGAGCGCCGGAGGGACGCTGGACGATCGCCCAGATCGTGAGCCATGTCGCCCAGGGCGTGGACCTGGTGGTGGGGAAGCTTGGCGAGCGCGCCGAGCGCACCGATATGGTGCGGCGCGCGACGCCGCGGCAGCACCTCATGCGCCACCTCGTGCTGGGCGTCGGGCGGATCCCGTCGGGGCGAAAGACCCCGGCCGCAACCCGCCCGCCCGAGCGCCCCGACCCCGAGCTGGTCACGGCCGAGTATCGCATGGCCGTCCAGCGCCTGGCCGGGTTCGTCGAGCAGTGGCCGCGGGCACAGCAGGAGCGCGTGTACGTCCAGCACCCCGTGCTGGGCGACCTCAACCTCCCGGAGTGGGTGCGGTTCTTCTACGTGCACGGACGCCACCACGCCCATCAGATCGCGGTGCGGATCCGCTGGCTGCATCGGCGGCAGGAGCGCCGGACACCGCGTCGATCCCGCGGGCAGAAGCCATGAGGGACCGCGGCGCGGTCTGGCTCGGGCTCGTGGTCGTCACGCTGGTGACGACGGCGCCCGCCGTGGCGCAGCATCGGCTCGCGCCGGAGACCCGCGCGATGTTGATCGAGTTGCTGGAAGGCGATCGCGAACTCACGCTCGCCATGATCGACTCGATGCCGAGCCGGCTGCTGCGCTACAGACCCACGCCGGACGTCCGTGACTTCGCGCAGCAGATCGAGCACGTGGGCTTGACGGCCGCTGCCATCGTCGCGCGTTTCGCGCTCGACGCCCGTCCCCCCGCGCTGGGCGACGCCGGCACGACCCTCGCGACCAGGGCGGGTCTTCGGCGGCTCACCGACGCGGCGTTCGACTACTGCATCCGCCAGGCGCGGGAGCTGCCGGACTCGGTGCTGCTGCTCCCGACGCGCGTCTTCGGACGCGAAATTCCGCGCTGGCGCGTCTTCCTCTACGTCCATTCCCACGATCTGTGGACGCTGGGACAGGTGGTGCCCTACTTCCGGATGAATGGGATGGCACCGCCGGCGTTTGGGGCGTTTTGACGGGCGGTTGAGCGGTTGGGCGGGTGAGGTGGTGGTGGGGAGGGTTAGGTGGTGGTCAGCGTCAGCCCTTCGCTCGGCACGCGGGTCACGAGGGGGTCGGCCGGGTTGTCGGCCTGTGTGAGCGCCTCCGCCATCGCCTCGGCGACGGCCGTCGTGTCGTCGTTCGCGCACACCGCGACGAGCGCCGACCCCGCGCCGGAGATCGTCACGCCATAGGCGCCGACGTCCATCGCCGCACGCACCGCGGCATCGTAGCCCCTGATCAGCGCGCGGCGGTGGGGCACCGCCAGCCGGTCGTCCATCCCGAAGTCGATGAGGTCGGGGTCCCCCCAGGTGAGGCCCAACACGAGCGCTGCGCTCCGGGCCGCCTGCGCCACGGCGGTCTCACGCGGCACGGCGGTCGGCAGCAGGTCCCGCGCCGCCCTGGTGGCCAGTTCCGCGTCCGGGATCGCGAGCGCCACCGCGAGGTCGCGATGCAGAGTGAGGCGGGTGGGGCGGTGCGCGGCGAGCACCAGCCCGCCGTACACGGCCGGTCCCGCGTTGTCCGGATGGCCCTCTTCCTGGGCCGCGCCCCGGAAGATGACGTCCCGGTCGAGCGGATCGCCGAGGGCCAACCGAGCGAGCGCGAGGCCCGCCACGATTGCGGCGGCGGACGAGCCCAGCCCCTTGCCGATGGGAATCTGGGAGCGCACCGCGAGCCGGTACCCGGTGAGCACATCGCGTTCGGCCAGGAGGCGGGCGGTGAGGTCGTCGTCCGGGTCGAGGGCCGCGACGGTCCCGGCATAGCGGGCGGGGCCGTCGCCGGGATCGAGCCGCGCCTCGAGCCAGAGATCCAGCGCGAGCCCGAGGCAATCGAAGCCCGCACCGAGATTCGACGTGGACGCCGGCACGCGCACGGCGAACGTCACAGCAGCCGCTCCAGCGCTTTGAGCGTCGGGCCGATCACGGGTGTCTGCTCGAACGCGCCGTCGAGCGCTTCGATGGTCTTCAGGCCGTTCCCGGTGAGGCACACGACGACCTCGTCGTCGCGGCCGAGCCACCCCTCGGCGGCGAGCGTGCGCGCGGCGCCGACGGTGACGCCACCGGCGGTTTCCGTGAAGATGCCGCCGAACTGCGCGAGCAGCGTGATGGCTTCGACGATGCCGGCGTCGGGGACGGCGGCGGCCCACCCCTCGGACTCGAGCACGGCGCGCACGGCCCACGGACCATCGACGGGATCGCCGATGGCGAGCGAGTGGGCGATAGCGCTGCGCGGCGCGACCGGCGTCACGGTTTCCGTGGCGTTGGTGACGGCAGTGACGATCGGGGCGCAGCCGTCCGCCTGCGCGCCGAACAGGCGCGGCGCGGGGCCGTCGATCCAGCCGAGCAGTCGGAGCTCCGCGAAGCCCCGCGCCAGTTTGGTCACGAGGGAGCCGCCCGCCATCGGTGTCACGATCGCGGTCGGCGCCCGCCATCCCAGCTGCTCGGCGATCTCGAACGCCATCGTCTTCGAGCCCTCGCCGTAATAGGCGCGCAGGTTCACGTTCACGATGCCCCAGCCGAAGGCGGTCGCGGCCTCGCGACACAGCCGATTGATCTCGTCGTACGTCCCGTGCACCCGCACGATGTTCGGGTGGTGGACCATCGTGCTCACGCTCTTGGCGCGCTCCAGCGTATCCGGCACGAAAATCCAGGCGTCGAGGCCGGCGGCGGCGGCGTGGGCGGCGAGAGCGTTGGCGAGGTTGCCGGTGCTCGGACAGCCGACCGTTTCGATCCCGAGCTCGAGCGCCTTGTTGAGCGCGACGGCAACCACCCGATCCTTGAACGAGAGGGAGGGGAACGAGACGCCGTCCACCTTGGCCCAGAGCCGCCCCACCCCGAGGAGCTCGGCCAGCTGCGGCAGCTCCACGAGCGGCGTCCACCCCACGTGCAGGCTCGTGCGCGGGGGGCCGTCGAGCGGGAGCAGCTCGCGGTAGCGCCAGATGGTGCGCGGCCGGATCGCCACGTCCTGGCGCGTCACCGCCGCGGCGATCGCCTCCCAGTCGTAGACTGGATCGAGTGGTGCGCCGCAGCGCGCGCACCCGAGCTGGGCGATCTTCTCCGCCTGGGTGCCGCACCGGCGACACGCGAGCGTCCGGACGAAGCTCATGGGGTCATAGGCGAAAGAGGTAGCTCAGCTTGAGGAAGAAGCCGTCGCTCACGCGGCGCAGGTCGCGGAACGTAAACGCGTCGTCTTCGTTCAGGCTCGTGCCGTAGCCGGCGTAGGCCACGGTGCCGGGCGTGGGACGGAACGAGAAGAGCCAGTCCATGCGTAGGTCATTCTGCGCACCCGTCGTCGCCGTGCGGAAGGTGCCGTCGTCCTCGGCGAGCAGGATCGGCCGCTCGGTGGCCGGATCGCGCAGCGCGTCGCGCTCCTGCGCGGTGTATTGCCCGATGAAGCGGACGAAGATCGCGCGTGACAGCTGGTACTCGAGCTTGAGCCGGGGAATGTGCGCCGTGGACAGCCGGGTCCCATCGCGCTCCCGGTTGAGGCGGGAGTACACGTAGCGCGCCTCGACCCGCACCTTCTCGGTGGGTCGCCAGGTGACGGTCGTGTTGACCGACACGGCGCGCGCCGGCGCGGGCTCGAAGAAGGCGGGGACGAAGCCCACGCGTCCGCCGACCGACGCGGCGATTGTCGGGAACTGCGGGGTGCTCACCGAGAGCCCGAGGCCCCACAGGTCGGTGAGACGGTCGGGCAGCACGAGCGGTACCGTATCCGCACCCGTATCGACGAAGTACTCGCCGTAGAACGTCGGATCGAAGCGAACGGTCTGCCAGTCGGGGCTCACCATTGCGCCCCAGCCGCCGCGAACCGTGAAGAAGCTGGTATGCCCGACGTCGCTTTCCAGGATGCTGCCACCGTCAAAGAACTCGCGGTAGTTCCAGACTCCTGCGAGGGCGAAGAAACCGGTCCAGGTTTCGAGGAACGCGCCGGGCCGGCCGTAGGCCGACAGTCGATTGGCGATGAACGGTTCGACGATCCCCGTGCGGGGCACGAACCCGGCGTCGGCCCGGAAGTCCTCGTGGATGCCGCGAATGCGGTAGTTGAACCCCCATAACCGGCCGGTGCGATCGACGGTCACTTCCCACAGCGGCGCCGTGGCCGTGACGCCGTCCTCCCGCGTTCGGCTCGCCGCGCCCTGGACCTCGAGAAAGTAGAGCCGGGCGAACACCAGCCGGACGTCGGCGGAGGCGAGCCGGCTGTAGTCACCGCCCTCGACGCGATCGGTGTAGGTCAGACCGACCGTGGACTGCGCGCCGACGTCGCGGCGGACGCGGAGCGCGTTGATGACTGGATGCCGGTCGCCATCGGAGGACGCGCCCCTCGCATCCACGGCGGACAGCAGGGCGACGTTCGTGCCCGCGAGCTTGCCCGTGAGCTTCACTCCACCAAGCGGCTCCTGGATACGGCGGGTGTAGATGAGCGAGTTCGGCGTGTTGAACAGTTCGATGCCCTCGAGGAAGAAGGGCCGCTTCTCGGGGAAAAAGAGCGCAAACCGTTCGTTGACCGTGACCTGGGCGACATCCGCCTCGACCTGCGAGAAGTCGGGGTTGGCCGTGCCGTCGAGCGTGAGGTTCGTGGTGATGCCCCAGGACACATTGACGCCGGCTTCCGGCGTGGCATCGTAGGCCCAGCCGCCGAGCGAGTCGGGCGCACCGGCCATGCGCCCGGTGGCGAACGGATTGACGCTCAGCACGAGTCCGCGACGCAGGCCCGAGAGTCCTTCCAGCGTTCCGGACTGTGCCAGGAAGGACGCGTTGGCACGGACGGCGGGCGTCCACGTGTCTTCGTACGCCGAATGCTGGGTCTTGCGGATGACGTTGATGGACCAGCGCTGAGGGTCGGCGCCCGGAAAGCGAATGCTCTTGAAGGGGATCCGGATCTCGACCTCGTACCCCCACGGGGTGACGCGTCCGTGCGACTCGAACGTGAAGTCCGGGTTCAGGTCCACGTTCTCGAACCGACCCCCGGCTCCGAGGCCGCCCGCGGCGCCCGGGGTGCCTTCCGTGCGGATGCCGTCCGCCTGGACGCCGAACGGGTTGACGCCAAAGACGTAGGCGCGCCGCCGGTCGTCGAACGTGTCCAGCAGGATCTGAACGTTGTCGTCGCTGTCGATCTTGTCGCGGTCGGCGAGGGTGGCGCGCACCTGCCCGTGCGGCTCGAACGCGCGTATGCCGAAATGGATGGCGTCTGGCGCGTACCACACGAGCACCTCGGTCGAATCCTCGGCGGGACGGCCGTCCACGGGTCGGTACTGCGAGAATCCTGTCAGGACGACGGCCCGCAGCCAGGCGGGCTCGTCGAGGACGCCGTCCACGGTGACGGGCATCTCGGGGAGTCGGGGTGGCGTAGCGGCGAGCGTGCCCTCCCGCCCGTGATACGCGGTCTGCTGGGCGCCCAGCCCGCTGGCGGCGATCAGCAGGATGACGAGGAGTGCGAGACCGGTCCGCATGGCGAGCGAAAGATAGGGGCAAAACAGGCGGGTGGTGTGGATGGGCGGGTGGGCGGTTCGTCCCGCGCAACCGACACCCGCCCACCCGCCGATCCGCTCGGGGCGGGGGGCGTGGCGGGGGTTACTCGTACCGCAGCGCCACGATGGGATCGAGCTTGGCGGCGCGCTGGGCTGGCCAGATGCCGAAGAACAGTCCGACCGCGAGACTGAACGCGACGGCGAGCACGATGGCCACCGGCGAGATCAGGGTGTTCCAGTTGGCGAGGGACGAGAGCGCGAACGCGCCCCCCGTGCCGAGCAGGATGCCCACGATCCCGCCCATGAGGCACAGCACGATCGCCTCCACCAGGAACTGGAGCATGATGCTCTTGCGGGTGGCGCCGAGGGCCTTGCGAACGCCGATCTCCCGGGTTCGCTCGGTCACGGACACCAGCATGATGTTCATGATGCCGATGCCGCCCACCAGCAGGCTCACTGCCGCGATGCCCGCGAGCAGGAACGTGAACGTCTTGGTGGTCTCCTCGAAGGTCGCGAGGAAGTCGGCCCGGTTCCGGATCTGGAAGTCGTTCTCGCCCCCGGGCCGGATGCCGTGCGCGCTCCGCAGGGCGCGTTCGATTTCCAGCATGCCGATGTTGATCGAATCCGGCCAGCCCACCTGCACCGTGATCGAGCGCAGCCGGTCAGTGCCGAACACGCGGTACCGCGCGGTCTGCAAGGGAATGAGAATCTGCTCGTCGGGGTTGCCCCATCCGCCGGTCGTGCCCTTCTCCTCGAGCAGGCCGATCACCTCGAAGGGGATCCCCCGGATGAGCACGGTCTGGCCGAGCATGGCGAGGCCGTTCACATTGAGCATGCTGGGCACGCCCCATCCGATCACGGCCACGCGTTTGCGCCCGTCATCGTCGCCCGCCGTGAACATGCGCCCGGCGGCCACCTTGTAGTTGTTGACCGGCACGAAGTTCGGGGTCGTGCCGATGATGTTCACATTGATGTTCTGGTTGTTCAGCTTCACCTGCTGGTTGCTGTTGAGTTCCGGCACGACTTCCGTGATCACGCGCGCCGCCTGACGGATGGCGTCGGCGTCGTCCATGGTGAGATTGACCCGTTGATTCGAGGCCACACCCCGCATGAACGACTGGCCGGGGTAGATCGAGAGCAGGTTCGTGCCGAGTTGCTGGATCCGTTCCTGCACGGCCTTCTGGGCCCCCGAGCCGAGCGCCACCATGGTGATGACGGCCGCCACGCCGATCACGATGCCGAGCATCGTGAGGGCGGAGCGGAGCTTGTTGGCCCGGATGGCTCCGAGGGCCACCATGAAGATCTCGCCGAACAGCATCAGCGGCTCCGGCTCGACGACGACGAGGAGGACGAGGAGGTCGAGGTGCGCTGCATGCCCGGCACCCCGCCCCCGAACCGGGCCATCCGCTCGCGCCATTCCTCGAGCGATTGCGCCAGGCTGGCGCTCGGGAGCACCAGCACCGTGTCGGACGCCGTGAGCCCGCTCCGCACTTCGGAGTAGTCGAGGTCCGTGAGTCCGGTGCGGATCTCGATGGGCGTGGGAGCGCCGTTGCGCAACGCGAACACGATGTAGGTGCCGCCGGTGAGGGCGCTGCTCGTCCGGCTCCCCGCTTGGCTGCCGGGACGCCCCGCGCCGCCGCCGAACGCCCCGCGGAGGCGCTGGAACACGGCCCGGTCCGCGTCCGAGAGGGCCGCCGGCCCGCCGCCGCTCCGCATCTTGGCGAAGATGGCGTCCACCTGCCGGGCCGTGATCCCGTCGGGCAGCTGGATCTCGCGGCCGTCGGGCGTGCGGTAGACGTTGGCGGCCGTGGAGTCCGCGGCGGTCGTGCCGCCGAGCGAGGCCTGGCCCGGCCCATTCTGGGCTTGCCGGGCGTCGGCGAGTTGCTGCTGGACCTGGTCGGGATCGATCCCGAGGACGATCGCCGCCGATGCCACATCCCGTTGGGTGCGGAGTGCGGCGTTGGGAATCGCCAGGACGCGCTCGGCGTTGCCGACGTGCATCTCGACTTCGGTGTTCATGCCCGGCTTGAGCAGCCCCTGCCGGTTGCCGATCTGCACGAGCACCGGGAACATGGTCACGTTCTGCTGTGTCACCGCCTGCGGCTCGATCTTGAGCACCCGGCCCTCGAAGGGGCGGTTGGGATACGCGTCCACTGCGATCGTGACCGGCATCCCCGCGGTGATCTTCCCGATGTCCGTTTCGTCCACCAGCGCCCGCACCTGCACCGTGTCGAGGTTGGCCATCCGCAGCAGGACCGTTCCGCCTCCGACGTTGCTGGTGGCGGATGAGATGACGGTTCCGACTTCCACGTTCCGCTCGATGATCACGCCGCTGCTCGGCGCCCGGACGTCCGTATCCTCGAACGCGATCGTGGCGTCGTCGAGTGAGCGGCGGGCCCGTACGAGCTGTGCGTTGGCGTTGGCCGCCTGGAGTCGCGCGTTCTCGTACTCCTGCTCGGTGATCGACTGCGTCTTGAACAGTTCCTCGGACCGGCGGAGCTGCGCCTGCGCGTTGGCGAGACTGGCCTGCGCGACGTCGAGGTCGGCTTCCGCCTGGCGCAGCGCGTTCTCGGGAACGCGCGGGTCCACCCGGACGAGCCGCTGGCCGGGGCGCACCGAGTCGCCGGTCTCGACCGCCACCTGCATGATCTCACCCGAGGCCTTGGATTTCACCTCGACGGTCATGATCGGCTCGATGGCGCCAGCCGCGCTCGCCGAGACCACGATATCGCGCGTCGTCACTGGCACGGCCTGATAGATGGGTGGGGGCGGCTCATCCCCGCAGGCCGCGGCGAGCCCGGCGATCGCCAGCGCTCCCGCCATCCGGAATGCAATTGTGTGTGTCATGCGGTCCTCGTGACTTCGTCGCGCGCGACCATGCCGTCCAGCAGGTGGACCGCCCGGTGGGCGTGCGCCGCGATATCGCGTTCGTGAGTGATCAGAATGATCGTCTGCCCGCCACGGTGCAGCTGGTCGAGCACCTGCATGATCTCGCCGCTGGTGGCGCTGTCGAGATTGCCGGTCGGTTCGTCTGCGAGCAGAATGCTCGGGCTGTTCACCAGGGCGCGCGCGATGGCCACGCGTTGCCGCTGGCCGCCCGACAGCTCGTTCGGCCGGTGGTGGGTACGATCCGCAAGTCCCACCTGGTCGAGCGCATACGCCGCGCGCTCCCGCCGCTGCCGTGCCGACATACCGGCGTAGATCAGCGGCAGCTCGACGTTGTGGAGCGCGGTGGCACGCGGCAGGAGGTTGAACGTCTGGAACACGAACCCGATCTCCTTGTTGCGGATCCGTGCCAGCTCGTTGTCGTCCAGCTCACTGACCTGCTGCCCGTTGAGCCAGTACTCGCCGTCGGTCGGCGTATCGAGACACCCGAGCAGGTTCATGAGGGTGGACTTGCCCGAGCCCGACGGTCCCATGATGGCCGTGAACTCGTTGCGCTTGATCTGCAGACTCACGCCGCGCAGCGCATGCACGGTCTCCGTGCCGACCTGATAGTCCCGTACGAGCTTGTGTGTCAGGATGATGATGTCCGGCTGCGGGACGTCGCCCGTCCGGAAGTCCATGTGCGCGCGCGCGGTCATAGTTCCCTCCCCAGCAGCGCCTCGAGTTGCGCACGGGCGACGAGGAAATCGAGCCGCGCCTGGACGATGTCGACCTCCGCCTGGTCGAGCGTGACCTGGGACGTGAGCACCTCGATGATCGTGGCAACGCCCAGCCGATACCGCTCCCGCACCACGCGGAGATCCTCTTCGGCCGCCGCAAGGCTGGCCTGGGCAATGCCGGTCTGTGCCTGCGCACTGCGCAGGGCCGCCAGTTGCTGCGTGAGCTGCGCGGCCACTTGCCGGCGCGCGTCGGCGGCGCGCGCGGCCGCGGTCTCACGGCTCGTGGTGCTGCGGGTGAAGTTGGTCTCGCGCGTGAACCCGTTGAACAGTGGCCACGAAAGGGCCACCCGCGCCGACCAGGAGTTGTTGAGGTCGTCCAGCGCGCTGCCCGCGTAGGTCTGCGAGTACGACGCAGTGACGGTCGGGAAGTACTGCGCCCGGCTCACGGCCACCTGGGCGGCCGCGGCCTTCTCGTTGGCTTCGGCCACCAGAACGGACGGGGCGAACTCCAGCACTTCGGCACGCAGCGCGGCCGTGTCCAGCGCGGCCAGGGCGTACAGCGAGGAATCGCCGACGGCGTGTACGGGTCCATCGTAGCCAATCAGTCGGGCGAGGTTCGCCTCCGCGGTCGCGAGCTGCGTCTCCGCGGTGAGCCGCTGGAGCTGCGCGTTCCCCACCTCGACCGTGCTGCGCAGCGTGTCGGAGCGGGTGGCACTGCCCGCCGCCAACTTCTCCTTGGCGGTCTTGAGCTGCTCCTCGGCTCGCCGGATGCGCGTGTCGGACACGCGCACCAGCTCGGCGGCGGCCAGGGCGTTGAAGAACACCTGTTTGGTCTGCAGCACGACCTGGAATTCCTGATTCACGCGCTCCGCATCGGCGCTCGTCACGTCCGCGCCGGCCGCGCGGTTCTCCGCGAGGCGGCTGAAGCCGTCGAACAGCACGAGCGAGGCCGACAGGCCGGCGGACATGCTGGTTCCCGCACCGTCCACCACTCGCTGCGTCGTGGGATCGAACCGGCTCGTCGAGCTGCGGCTCCATGAACTGCTGCCGCTCAGCGAGGGGAGCCAGTTACCGATGGCTTCCCGCTGGCTGGCACGCGCCACGTTGAGATTGCCCCGGGCCTGGACGACGGCCGGCTGGGCGCGGAGCGCCAGTTCGACGGCCTCGTCCAACCGGACCGTGGCCTCGGGCATGGGTCCCTGTGCCGCCGTCTCGCTTGCAGCAAGGAGGAGGATCCCGGCGGCGAGACCCGCCCATCGGTTAACGTCGCCCACCGTGTCCCTCCCGTTCGCGTGCCCGTGCGCTGTCACCCCGGGCGATGAGTGCGCGGAACTGCTCCTGCTGCGCGGAATCCAGCACGGCCATGATCTCGGTCCGAATCGCGAGCCGCACCGAGTCCATGCGCGGCCGGACTTCCGTCCAGATGCTCTCCATGGCGCCCTGGTAGCCCGTCACGATCCGTTCGACGGTGTCCCGCTGCGTGGGGGTGAGGGTGAGGTCCCGCTGGAGCCGTTCCGCATAGCTCGGGCGCGGCCCGTCGGGCCGGCGGGGTTCCCCGCGGGCCCGGTCGCCCCAGGCGGCCGACACTGCGCCACCGACGCCCGCCCCCGCGAGAAACGCGGCGGTGAGGAGTCCGGCGGCGAACAGCTTCGATCGATTGAGCATGACAGTCTCTCGCTCCCCCTTACGTCCCGTCAGTCGGATCCGTTGGCGGCCGTGAGGACCGCATTCACGTCGGGCGGCCGCGCCGCGGTGAACAACGCCGCCACGCCCACCCCTTCGGCGACCGCCTGGATCGGCTCGTCGAGTGCGGCGCTCTGACCGCCCGCCCCGACGCTGCGCCCGAGCAGGAACCCCATGAGCGCCGCCAGCACGATGGCCGCGGCAATCCCCGGCCGCGCCCACGTGTCCAGCACCTCCCACCAGCTCGTCGGCGGCGCCCCGACCCGCGCGAGCACCCGTCGGACGAAGGCGGCGTCGTCGGGCGCCGTCAGCACGTCGCGCAGCGCCTCGCCCATGTCGGGGTCCGGGCGATGATCGAACGGCGAATGCTCGTCCATGTGTCCCTACTCCTTCGTTGGCCGCCACGCCGCGAGCGGTGCTCGCAGCGCCCGACGCGCGTGAAACACGTCCGACCGGACCGTACCTTGGGGCACGCCGACGACCTTGGCGATCTCCGCGTGCGAATAGCCCTCGACGTCGAACAGCACCACCGCAATCCGCTGCCGCTCGGGCAGCTCCTGCAACGCGGCCTCGAACGCGGCCCGAAAGGCGCGCCGGTTTGTCAGGTCGGCCGGCCCGGGCTCGACCGAGGCCGCGAGCGGCGACAGGGCTTCGGTCTGCCGCACCCGTCGGCGTCGCCGCCGGTCTGCCGCGGCGTTCGCGACGATCCGCATGAGCCACGGCCCGAACGGGCGGGCCGGATCGTAGCGGCCGAGGTGGCGCAAGGCGGCGAGGAACCCGTCCTGGGCGGCGTCGTCCGCGTCCTCCGGGTCCCGCAGGATCGCGCGCGCGACCCGCCGGGCCTGCGCGGCGTAGCGCGACGTCAGCGCTCCGAAGGCGTCACGATCCCCGGCGAGGGCTCGGGCGGCGAGTTCGGCGTCCTGCACTTCTTCCGTACGCATGTCGGGGTGCGGGCGTTGGGCTAGTCGCCCAGATGGCGTCGCTCGTGGATGTGCCGGGCAGCCGCCCCCGCCAGCGCGAAGCAGAGCACGGCGAGTCCGTAGGCCATGACCCGCGGCAGGGCGACGAGCAGCGCGCCCGCGCCGAGGAACGCGAAGGTGACGGCCCCGGCGATGGACCGGCGGGCGCCCCCCGCCACGTGCCGAAGCGTCACGGCGGCGCGCTGCCCCAGCTCCCGCGCCGTCGCCGCCCGGGGCCTCGGCTGCACGGTCCCGGCGGGCACCATGGCCGGTGGCAGCCGGCGGGCGACCAGGCGGGGACGCAGCACGATCTCGACCGCATTGCCGAGATCGGACAGGAACTGGCGTGCGGCCGGCCGGGCGGCGTGGCGGTCCTCCACCACCACGTCGAGCTCGAAGTTGGCCGCGAGACTCGACGGGTTGAGGTTGCTGGAGCCCACCTTGAGCCAGCGGTCGTCCACGACCATCGTCTTGGCGTGTATCATCGGTCCGCGCCACTCCCAGATCCGTACCCCGGCGTCGAGCAGCTCGCGATACCCGACCCGCGTCAGCGTACGGATGGCGGGCAGGTCGGTGCGGCCCGGCGCCAGCAGGCGCACGTCGAGGCCGTCCCGCGCGGCCGACGCGAGCGCCGCTACGACCACCGTCGGCCCGACCAGGTACGCGTCGGTGATCCACACGCGCTCGGCGGCGCTGGCGACGAGCAGCTGCGCGGCCCGCGCCAGGTTCCAGCGCCCGGGAATGCCCTCGACGAGGTGGACGACTGCGGTCCCGCGCTCCGCGGCCTCGCCCGGAAGGGCGTACGGGGGCGCAGCTCCGCCGCCCGCCCGCCACACGCGCACGAAGCCGTGTTCGAGCGCCGGGACGGCCGGGCCGGAGAGGTCCACGCCTGTGTCCCGCCATGGAGGCACGCCGCGCCGGGCGTCGCCCGACCACTCGTTGCCGACGCAGAACCCGCCGACGATTGCGCGGTGCCCGTCCGCCGCGACGTACTTGCGGTGGTTGCGCCGGAACGACCGGAAGGGGTGCAGGGGAGAGAGCGGGTTGAACCGCTGGACGACCACGCCACCGTGCCGCAGGTGGCGCCAGAACCGGCGGGGGGTGCTACGGCAGCCGAGCGCGTCGTAGAGCACCCGGACGGCCACGCCGCGACGGGCGGCGGCCAACAGAAGCTCGGCGACGCGCGCGCCAGTGGCGTCGGCCCGGATGATGTAGTTCTCGAAGTGAATCCAGCGCTCCGCCTGCGCCGCGAGCTCCTCGATCGCGCCGAAGATCTCGGGGCCGTCGGTGAGCGGCCGCACGTCGTTGCCGGGGATCCCCCGCAAGCCAGCCGCCCGATCGAGCGCCCGTCGGAGGGGGTCACGGACCGGTCCCGCCTCGCGGTCCCTCCGGGCGCTCACGAACCGCCAAGGCCGATGCGCGCTTCCTCGGGTCGCAGGGCCTCGATGACGAAGCGGATATGCTCGTCGAGTGGCACGCCCAGCTCGTCGGCCCCCCGCTGGATGTCCTCGCGGCTCACGCCTCGGGCAAACGCCTTGTCCCTGAGCTTCTTCTTCACGCTCTTGACCTCGAGATCGGCCACGCTGCGCGACGGACGCACCAACGCACACGCCACGAGGAATCCGCACAGCTCATCGACCGCGAAGAGCGTCTTGGCCAGTTGACTCTCTCGCGCGACGCCGGTGTAAGGCGCGTGCCCGAGGATCGCTTGGCAGCTGGCCTCGTCGAGCCCGCGCTCGCGGAGCAGCCGCACGCCCCACGAGGGGTGCTCCTCGGTGGGCGCGTGCGCGTCGTTGGGGTACCGCTCGTAGTCGAAGTCGTGTACCAGGCCGACGATGCCCCAGGCGTCTTCATCGGCATTCGTGGCGCGGGCGTACGCGCGCATGGCGATTTCCACCGCGTACATGTGCTTTCGCAAGGCGTCCGACGCGGTGTGCTCGTGCATCAACGCCAGCGCCTCGTCGCGATTCATGCCCGAACCTCCAGATCCCAGTAGGTGAGCCACCAGTGCAGGGCCACGAGCGGCCAGAGTGCCCGTCCGTGATCGGCGCGGCCGGTCCGGTGCTCGTCCACCAGCCGCTCGAGCACGGGCGCGCGGAGCAGCCCCGTGTGGGCCAGCGGCCCGTCGCGCACGAGCCGTCCGGTGGCCTCGGCCAGGACACCGCGCAACCAGCGGCCGGTGGGCACCGTCAAGCCGCGCTTGCGCTTGCGGAGAATAAACCCCGGGAGCCAAGGGCGTGCCACCTCGCGGAGCAGGTGCTTGCCGCGCAGGCCGCGGACGTGGACGCGCCCCGGGGCGGCGAGCGCCAGGTGGGTCAGCGCGGGGTCGAGCAATGGGGCTCGGGCTTCGAGTGACACGCGCATTGTGGCGCGGTCGTTCTTGACCAACAGGCGCTCCCGCAGGGACGTCGTGTAATCGAACCGCATCGCCTGGCGCACCACGTCCCGGTCAGCGGCCTCCGGTGGGGCGAGCCCGGGAACGAGGCAGGACCCATCCGGGAACACGTCGCGCGGCAGCCCCGTGCCAAACCAGGCCACGTGGCGCTCGAGCCAGGGCCGATCCGCCTCGACGGCGAACCGCTCCAGCAGGTACGCGAACGGGAGTCGGCCCGCACCGCGGGGCAGGACCCGCGCGAGGCGACGCGTGACGGCGCGGAGTGAGGGCGAGAGCGCGGCGTACTGCGTGGCGAGGGTGTGGCCGACGTACGTGGGATAGCCACCGAACAGTTCGTCTCCGCCCTCGCCGCTGAGGACGACGGTGACGTGCGGCCGCGCGGCGGTCGCGAGCGTCAGGGTGGGGAGGGCGGCCGGGTCGCCGATCGGCTCGCCACAGGCAGCCAGTGCGTCGAGCAGTCCCGGCACGTCGTCCTCCCGGATCTCGACCGCGACATGCCGGGTGCCCAGGTGCGCCGCCAGGCGGGCCGCGTCGCGGCGCTCGTCGAACGCCCGCTCGGGGAAGCCGACCGCGAACGTGTGGACGCGGTCCGCGCCGAGGGTGTCCACGGCGATGGCCGCGAGCAGCGCGGAGTCGAGTCCGCCGCTGGCGAACACGCCCAGCGGCACGTCGGCCGTGAGCTGTCGGTGCACCGCGGCGACCAGGGTGTCGCCGGCGGCGGCCACGTCCACGCCGTCCGTGGTCTCCCCGAACGGCTGCCAGTAGGGCTCGATTGTCGGATGGTCGCGGCCGGCCGTGAGGATCGTGCCGGCCGGGAGCTTGCGGATTGTTGCGAACGGGGTGCGCGGCTCGCGGACATATCCGAGCCGCACGAACTCGGCGAGGGCGGGGTGGTCGAGGGCGCGCGACCATCCGGCACTGAGCAGGGCGCCGATCTCCGAGGCGAACCACAGCTCCCCGCTGGCCAGTCCGTAAAAGAGCGGTTTCTCCCCGGCCCGGTCGCGGGCGAGCACGAGGCGATCGTGGCGAGCGTCCCAGATCGCGAGCGCGAACATGCCGTCGAGCTCGCCGAGACCGGCGGGGCCGCGGTCGAGGTACAACGGCAGGATCGTCTCCACGTCCGACTGCGAGCGGTACGGATACGCGCGGTATCGTCGTCGGAGGTCGGCGGCGTTGTAGACCTCGCCGTTGCAGGCGATCGCCACGCGTCCGGACGGATCGGCGAACGGCTGATCGGCTCTGGGGTGGGGATCGACGATGCGCAGGCGCGTCACGCCGAGGATGGCCCGTTCGTCGACATGCCGGCCCTGGCCGTCCGGCCCTCGGTGGTGGAGCGCGGCCGCAAGCGCGTCGGCGGCCAGCGACCGCAGCGGGCCGCGCTCGAGCGCCACCATGCCGTAGATCCCGCACATGTTAGGGGATGCGCGCGTACCCCGGCGCGCCACACGGACCGTAGATGGCCACCTTGCGCGCCGTCGCCCGCAGGGGCACCACCCCCTCGAGCCGGGCGCGCACCGCCGCGGCGTCCACCGGCACGACGAACAGGCGGGGGCGGCCGCACAGGGTGAGGGCTTCCTCCCACCAGTCCGCTGGTCGCAACGGCGAGCCCGGCACGCGGCGGAGTGCCTGGTGGTGGCGTGCGACGTAGTTGCTGGTCAGCTCGCGCGCGTCGGCGGTGGCCACCAGTAGCGTGCGTTGGAGATAGAACGGCAGCGACAGCGGAAACGCGCCGACCGCGATGACTTCGGTGTGCGGTTCCAGCCACGGGGCGACAGCCCGCGCGAGCGCGCGACTCGAACGGTCCGCGCCGATGGCGGACAACAGGGACGCCCCCACGATCGGGATCGCTGCCGCGGGCAGGGCAAGGGCAACCCGCACCCATGCCTGCCGCGCGCGGAGCGCCCAGGCCAGCACGCCGGCCCCGAGCGTCACGGCGCCCAGCGCGCGTGCGGCACCGGGAATCGCCGCTCGAACCTCGGCACTCGCGCGGAACAGATCGGGGAGGCGGCCCGCGCCCACCACCAGCGCGGCGCCCAGGAGCAGGAGCACCGCGGCAGCGGTGCGCACGCCGGGCGGGCGCCGCGCCGCCCCCTGCCACAGCAGAGCCACGCCGAGGGCGATGGGCGGGACAAGCGGCAGGATGTACTGCGGCCGCTTGGACTGCGAGAGCGAGAAGAACACGAGCGGGACGATCACCCACAGGCCCAGCCACACGGCCCGCCGGTCGAACGCCGGCGGACGCCGTCCAAGGGCGCGCACGGTACCCGCGAGCGCGACGAGGCTCCACGGCAGCGCGGCGCCCAACAGCAGAGGCACGAAATACCACCACGCCTCGGTGCGTCCCAGCGCGTCGGTGGCGACCCGCTGGGCGGTCTCGACCACGACGACGTACGGCAGGAAATCCGGCACGGCCCGGGAGACGGCGAAGACCCACGGCAGCACGATGGCGAGCATCGCGAGCAGGCCCACGGGGTCGAGCACGGCGCGCCACCGCCGGCGCCAGCTCGCGTAGGGCACGGCGACGAGGAGCGGGAGCAGCAGTGCGACCGGGCCCTTGGTGAGGATGCCGAGGCCGATGGCGCTCCAGGCGAGCACGGTCCAGCCCCACGCCTGGCTCCGCCATTCGGCGGCTGGGCGGGTGGGCGGGTGGGCGGGTGCTGCCGCG
>JBFGDF010000045.1:0-18884 GCA_041580775.1 Gemmatimonadales bacterium | reverse complement strand
GAGGCGTGGATCTGGTATCACAAGTACATCGGCGCCGGTCGCTGCCCCATCGTGGACACGTGGTGGCAGACGGAGACGGGCGGGATCATGATCACGCCGCTGCCCGGCGTCACCACCACCAAACCAGGCTCGGCAACCGTGCCCTTCCCGGGCATCGAGGCCACGCTGCTCGACGGCGGCGGGAAGGAGATCACGACGGGCGGCGGCTTCCTCGCGATCACCAGCCCGTGGCCCGGCATGCTGCGGACGATCTACGGCGACGACGCGCGTTACCGCCAGACCTACTGGAGTCGGTGGGACGGCCTCTACTTCCCGGGCGACGGCGCCAAGCGGGACGCCCAGGGCTATTTCTGGATCCTGGGCCGCGTAGACGACGTGCTCAACATCGCGGGCCACCGCCTCGGCACGATGGAGGTGGAGAGCGCCCTGGTCTCGCACCCGGCCGTGGCGGAGGCCGCCGTGGTCGGCAAGCCGCACGAACTCAAGGGCCAGGCGCTCGCCGCGTTCGTGATCCTGCGTTCCGGCCACCAGCGCACCGGCGATCTGGAAGACGAGCTGCGCGACCACGTGGTGAAGAAGATCGGCGCCATTGCCCGGCCGGACGACATCATCGTCACGTCCGAGCTGCCGAAGACCCGGAGCGGCAAGATCATGCGCCGCCTGCTCAAGGACATCGCCGCGGGCCGGGCGCTCGGCGACGTGACGACGCTGGCCGATCCCACCGTGGTCGCCGCGCTCAAGACGAAATACGAAGAGGAAGGGTGACGTCGGCGGTCAAGAAGGCTCGGCCCAGCGACGCGCGGTGGGGTGTCCCTACCGGGTAGCGGCGGGCGGCTGTTCCCAGGCGCGCCGTCGCCACCCCACGAGCGCCGTCCCGAAGATCGCCACCACGAGGACCGCCGACACGATGCACCACCGGCACCAGGCGTGGATCACGGCGGCCTCGAGGTACGTGAGGTAGCCGCTGAACGCCACGCCGCCGGCCGCGAGCGCGGCGAGCCCCAGGGTGGGCCACCGCCGGCGGGCGGCCGTGCCGTGGAGCCCCCACAGGCTCACGGCCAGCATGGCGGCGTACCCCACGACGCCGTAGAACGCCACGGGGACGCCGAACAACTCTCCGTACTCGCTCAACTGTACCGTCTCGCACGCGCCGTCGCCGCAGGCGAGCACGCCCAGGGCCCCGATCTTCCAGAGCCAGAGATAGAGGGACAGGAACAGCCCGACGAGCGCGAGGACCGCCGCGACCATGCGGTGCGTCACTTGGCGGCCCGCGCCTCCGCCCTGGTCACCAGCGCCTGCAGGCTGTCGTAGCTCAGCGCCCCGGAGACCCGCAGCGTGCCCACCTCGAAGGTCGGGGTGGCCTGGACACCGCGCGCCAGCCCGTCCCGCTTGGTGGCCTCGATCTGTCCGAGTAGGCGCCGGCTGTCGATGCAGCCGTCGTACTGCGACAGGTCGAGGTTCAGGCCGCGAGCGATGTCGCGCAGGGGTCGCTCGGGCCGCCGCTCGCTCACCCAGCGCCGATGATTGAAGAAGATCTGGTCGTGCATTTCCCAGAACCGGCCCTGCTCGCCGGCGCACGCCGCGGCGAGGTGCGCCGACAGGGCGTTGCGGTGGCCGTCCAGGGGAAAATCGCGGAAGACCCAGCGCACGCGCCCAGCGGCCACGAGCCGCTGCTTCACGTCGGGGCCCGTCAGAATGGCAAACTGGGCGCAGGCCCCGCATTCGAAGTCCGCGTACTCCACGATGGTCACGGGCGCGGAGTCGCTTCCCAGCACGTGGCCCTCAAACGTCCCGACGGCCACCGGCGCCGGGGCGACTTCCACCGCGGCGCTCCCTCCACCGCGGCGCGCCAGGACGAGCGCGGCGATACCCACCACCACGATCACGCCGAGGGCCGCGTAGAACCACTTCAGTTGCTGTCCCGCCATGGCCTGTCATCCTCGTCGTCAAGAGTCCATTCATCCTGCTGCCGCCGCGCCTCGTCGGCGACCCGCCGGCCTTCCGCGGCGTCGGGCGTGTCGTAGGTGGAGCGCACTTCATAATGGAAGAGCTCGCTGCGGATGTCGCCCAGCAGCTTCATCAGATCGGGACCGCCGGCCAGGAGGGCCTCGTCGTCCAGCTCCATGATCCGGACGGCCAACGTCCGCAACAGCTCCACCAGGCGT
Source organism: Gemmatimonadales bacterium (assembly GCA_041580775.1). Classification (GTDB taxonomy): domain Bacteria; phylum Gemmatimonadota; class Gemmatimonadetes; order Gemmatimonadales; family GWC2-71-9; genus JAOTWJ01. The sequence goes on along the minus strand of JBFGDF010000045.1, from coordinate 16,719 downwards.
TCCGCGCGCTCCGGGTCGTACGTCTCATCCGGCATTTCCAACGCTCCCCAACGGTTCGAGGTCGCAATCTAACCGGTTTGCGTAAAAGCTCCGCCCTGTTTAGCTTACGGCCGTCATAGCCCGGACTAGACCGAGGAGTTCCACCCGCATGACCAAGAGCAAATCACCGAAGCGGCAGGAGACCACGTCCCGGCTCTTCGACCAGGCCCGAGACGAGCTGTTCAGCCACATCCTGCGCTGCGGGGTGCTCGAAGCCGCCGCCGACGATCAGCGCGAATGGTTCGACGACACGATGGAGTATCTTGCCGAGCGCTATGAAGGCGTGACCGCCAAGGAGTTGAACCAGCTGCGGCAGCTCGGCGAGCGGTATTGTCAGCCGGTCATCCAGCACAACGAAACGGTGGGCGCCACTACCTGACGGCGCCCGGCCGGTGACCGCGCGGAAGGGGGACGCTCAGCGGCGTCCCTTTGTCGTTGCAGCCGCGAACGGTCAGCGAGGCCGTCGGCGGCGGATGACGCGGTAGCCGATCGCGACCCGCGCCCCACCGCCAACGCCCAACTCCACAAACCAGCCCCCGCCCGCCGGTCGTCCTTCGACGCCCAGGACGAGCGTGAGGTAGCCGCGAGGATCCGCTTCGGCGACCTGCGCGGCAACCCCACCGCCGGCGTACAGTCCCGGACCGCGCCCCCGGCCGACCGCGATGTGCATGCTGACCAGCGCCTCGCCACGGCCCGCCACCCGATCCCCTTCCTCCCAGCCCAGCGTGCCGACGCCGGCGAGGCGGACGCTCCGTCCGAGCCGGACCCCCGCGCCGAGTCCGCCACCCACGAACTCCCGCGCGCCGATCACCGCGAGGGCGTGGACCTGCAGGTCGTGCCCGCCCTGCGCCGGGAGCGCACCCGGCGCCGCGAGGGTGACGAGCAGCGCCAGCGTGTTGCTACGCAAGCACGATCTCGTGCCGCAGGGGGATGTCGGGGGCGAGCGAGTGCACCACGGAGCAGTACTTCTCGAGCGAGAGGGTCACCGCCCGTTCCGCCTTGGCCCGGTCGAGCCCATCCCCGGCGAGGGTGAAGCGCAACCGCAGCTCGATGTAGCGGCGCGGCTCCTCGTCGCGCCGCACGCCGACCACGTCCACCTCCAGCCGATGCAGCGTGACGCGCATCTTGCGGAGGATCAGCACGACGTCGGACCCGGCACAGCCCGCCGCCGCGAGCAGCAGGGTCTGCATCGGCCCCGGGCCGGTGGCGCCGTCGCCGTCGATCGCGATCGGCGGCGAGGCCGGCGCGGTCCCGCGGCCCTCGAACGCCAGGCCGTCGCCCGACCACGTGAGGTGCACCGCCCGTTCAAACGGCATGGCGCGTCACTCCTTCCGCTTCGGGGCCGCGAAGCCGACCCACATGTAGTCGGCGATCGCATAGAGCGACACCGCGCCGGTGGCCCACGCGAGCGGGCGCACCAGATCCGACCCGGCGAGGAACGCCGTGACGGTGAGCAGCTGCCCCACGGTGACGGCTTTCCCGCCGGCCCGGGCGGGAAGCGTCGTGGGCCGGCCGCGGAGGACCGTGACGAGAAACGCGATCAGTGCCACGAGGTCGCGGAGCAGAACGGCAATGATCTCGAGGACGTGCAGCGTGCCGCCCGTCCACACCACCCAGAACGCCGCCGCCACGAACAGCTTGTCCGCCACGGGATCGAGCGCCACCCCCAGACGCGACCCCCCGACGCGTCGCGCCCAAAACCCGTCCAGCAGGTCGGATGCCGCCGCGACGAACAGAATCACCAGCCGCGGCCCCGGCGCCGCCCAGAGCACGAACGCCACGGCCAGCGGGATGCGCAGCACGGTGAGCGCATCGGGCGCCGCGAGGATCGGTTTCGCTTGCCGCCCTTCCGGGCGACCGGTAGCTTGCATCTACGCGGTCCGGCCGCGCGCCTCGGGAGGCGTCATGGACCTGTCACTCATCAAGCAAGCCGCGATCTTCGCCGACCTGACCGAGGCGGAGGTGCTCCACGTGGCCGAGATCTGCCATGAGCAGCGCTTCAAGTTCGGCCAGGTGATCTTCCGCGAGGGCGATCCCGGCAACCGCCTGTACATCATCGCCGAAGGCGAGGTGCGCATCTCCCGCGATGTGCCGGGCTCGGGCGAGGAGGCGCTCACGGTGCTGAAGAAGGGCGCCTGCTTCGGCGAGATGTCCGTGTTCGACCGCTCGGAGCGATCCACCGACGCCATCGCGAACATCGATACGGTCCTGCTGACCATCACGCGCTCCGATTTCGAGATCCTGCTGGACTTCAATCGCGACATCGCCTACAAGATCCTCTGGGCGGTGGTCCGGCTCCTCTCGTCGCGGCTCCGGGTCACGAACGACAACCTCCGGTCGTTCCTGGCCATGTCGATGTTCTGAGCCGCCGACCGGAACTCCCCGCCCGCTCGCGGGTTCGACCTCGCATTCCCCCGGGCCGCAAGGTATGAGCCGTGCTCCGCGCGTACAATAGTCGTCACGCCGCTGCTGCGCTCGCGCTGGCGCTCGGTCTCCCCGCGTGCGGGGACACCTCGCCGGTCGCCGGCATTCCCGTGCGCGTCGAGGTCACCCCCGTGCGCGACACGGTCGTGGTCGGCACCATCTCCACCCGGCTCAGCGCGCGGGCCTTCAACGCGCAGAACGACGCCATCCCGAACGCGGTCGTCACCTGGCGCTCGGACCAGCCGTTCATCGCCGCGGTAGATTCGCTGACCGGTGCGGTGACCGGCGTGGCCCCGGGGGTGGCGGCGATCACGGCGCGGGCCGGATCCGTGAGCGACACCGCCGAGGTGTTCGTGGTAAACGCGCTCGCGGTGTTCCTGCCACTCGACACGATCCTGCTCGCGCCCGGCGACACGTTCACCATCCCCGTACAGGTGCTGGCCGCGTCCGGACCGCCGCCCGCCGTCACGTTCAGCGGCGGGGCCGGCGCGATCGCCACGGTCGATCCCGGCACGGGGTTCGTCACCGCCGTCGGGCCGGGGCAGGTGGAGTTCGCCGCGCACGCGGATTCGGTGACGACGCGGGGCGGAATCCAGGTGCGCGTCATTCCCGACACGCTCTTCGGGCTCGCCTACGTGGGGCTCTCGGGCGCGGTCAACCGGCGCGTGCGGCTCGGCTCGCGGGGCTTCAATCACCCCACCGACAACGGGCAGACGCTGTTCCAGCTCGCCGCTCGGTCGGGCACGGGCGACGACGAGTTCGACGTCTTCCTGATCGACAGTCTGGTGGGACCCACGGTACGGACGGTGGGGACGCAGCCCCCCAGCGCGATCGCCCCGGGGAACGACCCGGTGTGCCTGCCGAGCACCTCGTTCGTGTTCTACCGCCGGATCGCCGCCACGACGCTCATCGGGCTGTCCGTGGCGGGTGGCACCGTGGCGATCACGAGCGACGCGCCCATTCCGGGCGGCCGCGCCATCAGCGGCCGGTTCCAGGTGACCCTGCAGGTGACGGACATCCCGGGCGAGGCCGGGCGCATTGCCGCCCGGGGCACGTTCGTGGTGCCGCTGCTCACGCTCGCGTCCTGTCCGAAGTGAGGGAGGGACGCGCGGCCCAAGTCGGTAGCGCGCCTTAGGAAACATCTGCACAAGTCGGACGGGGGTCGCGGAGGACGCGTCAGTGAGGCGGTGCCCGGGGCTCCCGGCCCGCCGTATTCGCTCATTGCAGCGGCCGGAGCGGCCCGCCGCCGACTTGTGCAGAGCTTCCTTAGCGGCTCCGCCCGGTTCCGCGCACCACGAACTCGGCCCGCGTCGCGGGATCCACGACCCGGCGCGCGAGGTCGCGAATGGCGTCGGCGGTCACGGCGCGACGCTGGCGTTCCTCGTCCTCGAAGCCGGCGAGGGTTCCATGGGCCCACGCGCTCACGAGCTCCGCGGCCACGCTGCCGGCATGCTGGCGCCGCAGGGGGATGAGTCCGGCGGCATAGTTGCGGGCCCGTTCCAGCTCGTCATCCCCGAGCGGAGCATCGGGAAGCGCGGTGAGCTCCGCGAGCATCGCGTCGCGCGCTTCATCCTCGCGTTCCGGTGACGTCGCGATGTAGGTGAGCAGCGCCCCCGCGTCGCGCCGCAGCCAGGGAGCCGCCGCCACCGTGTACGCGAGCGCCCGGCGCTCGCGCAGCTCGTCGAACAGCCGCCCGGCCAGCCCGCTCAGGAGCGCCCCGAGCACCACCAGCGCGAACCGGTCGTCGTGCGGGGCCGCCGGCGCCGGAAACGCCATGGCGAGCGCGGTCTGCGCCTTCTGCCGCGGCTCCCCCGCGCGTCCCGCCGCCCAGACCGGCACGCCGTTGGCCGCCAGGGCCATGCGGCCCGGCCACTCGGCAAAAACGTCGCCCAGATCGAGCAGCGCCTCGGGCTCGAGGTCCCCCACCGCCACCACCAGGGCGCGCGCCGCGTGCAGGCGGCCGAGCCAGCGCCGCAGCGCATCGCCGTCCAGCGCCCGCACCGTTTCCGGCTCGCCGAGCAGCGGCAGCCCATAGGCGTGCCCGGGGAACGCCTCGCGCAGCACCCGCTGCACCGGGTACTGGTACATGTCGTCGTGCAACCGGGCGGCGTCGCCCGCCTGCAGGTCGCGCTCGACCGCCACGTCCGGCGCCGTGAGCGCCGGCTCCGCGGCGACGGCATGCAGCAGGGCGGTTGCGTCGCGCGCTGCCGCGACCGGCACCGTGAGGGCCCAGCCGAGGATCTGACTGTCCACCACCGCGCCGATACTCCCGCCCAGCGACTCCGCGCACACCGCCAGCTGTTCGGCACTCATGCCCGCCGCGCCGCGGAGCGCGGTGCGCGCGAGCAGCCGTGAGATGCCGGCCACCTCCGGCGTCTCGGTGGCGGTAACACCCGTGAAGAACACGCCGACCGCCACGAGCCCGGTGCCGGGGCGCGGGCGGCTCAGCACGTCGGCGCCGCCGAGATGTCGGACGGCGGTCCCGCCCACGTGCGTCGTGGGCGGGGCGGCCCGGCGGGACGGCACCGCCAGCGCGGCGGTCGGTGGCACGGGCGCGACGCCGCGCGGCGCCACCGCGGGTGGCCACGATGCCTCGGCCAGCCGCGTCGGCACATCGGGTGGCAGATAGAGCACGGCCGCCACCGCGTCGCGCGTCAGGTACGTCCGCGCCACGCGGCGCACGTCATCCACTTCCACGCGCGACACGGCGGTATGGTACGCGTCGGCCAGCGCATAGCCGCCCAGCGCCTCGAACTCCGCGAGCAGCGTGGCGCGGCCGTCGGCCGGCTCGAACCGGCGTGCCCAGTGCGTGTCAGTCATCGCACGGACCCGGGCGAGCTGCGCTGGGTCGGGGCCCGCCTCGGCGAGCGCCGCGCAGACCTCGAGACACCGCTCGACCGCAGGCTCCACGCGGTCGGGATCGCTGGTGAGCGACAGGTCGAACACGCCCACGTCGCCGGGCGTGTAGTGCCCCGCGCCGACCCCGCTCGCGAGCCCGGGCGTACGGACGGCCTGCACCAGCCATGAGCCGCGCCCCATCCCCAGAACGCCCGCCGCCACATCGAGCGCCGGCGTGTCCGGATGCAGTGGCCCCACGGTGCGCCATCCGATCGCCGCGAGCGGCCGCCGCACATCGCCCCGGACCACCCGGACCGCCCCCTCGCGACCGGCGGGCTCCGCCGGCGCGTCGCCGACCGGCCCGGGCGGCCGGTCCCAGCTGCCGTACACACGCCGGCCCAGGTCGAGGGCGCGATCCACGTCGAGGTCGCCGGTGAGGGCCACGACGACCCGGTCCGGAGTGTAGCGGCTCTCGTAATAGGCGCGCACGTCGGCGGCCGTGAGCCCGCGCAGGGTGGCCTCCGTACCGATGCGCCAGCGGCGCATGCGATGTACGCGGAACAGCAGCTCGTACAGCGTCTCGACGGTCACCGCCCCGGGGGTGTCCAGCTTCCGCTTCGCCTCCTGGATGATCACCTCGAGCTCACGCGCGAGCTCGTCGGGATCGAGCGTCAGCTGCATCAGCGCATCGGCCTGAAGCTCGACGGCACGCGCCAGGGCGTCGCCCGCCGAGGGCACGACCGCGTAGTAGACCGTCTTGTCGTAGATGGTGCCGGCGTTCAGGTACCCACCGAGCCGCTGCGTCTCACGGGCGAGCCCGCCGGGGCCGAGCCGGCGCGTGCCTTTGAAGAACATGTGTTCGAGGACGTGGGCGATGCCCGCCCACGCATCAGGCTCGTCGAAGTACCCGGCTTTGACGTGCGTGACGACTGCGGCCACGGGTACGGACGAATCCCGCTGCACGAGCAGCGTGAGCCCATTGGGCAGCACTTCGCGGACGACCGAATCGGTCCAGCGCATGGACACGGAAGAAACGCAGGTAGAAGGGCCGCCGGCGAATCCTAGCGGTCCTCCGCACGCGCCGCGGGGCGGGTCACCCGGGTCAACGGATGATCTTGAGGAGCCCGGCCACCGCGTTCCCGAGCACGAAGCTCTCCGCATCGGTGGCGGGGATCACGATCCCGGCGGCGGCCTGCCGGCGCGCCACCCATTCCATGTAGTCGGCGATCGACCCGCGCCCGGCGCCGGGATCGTCGGCGCGCATCTGTTCGACGATCTCCTCCCACGTGCCGGCGTAGGAGAGGCCCGCGCGCGTGGTGACCCGATGCTGGCCGTTGCTCGCGCGGCGTTGCATCCCGTCGAGTTCCAGGAGCAGGGTGCTGAACAGCTCCAGCTGGAGCGGATCCCGGATCGTCCCGTCGGCCTGGGTCGCCTCGATCTCGCCCAGCAGCTGCTCGGTCGCGTCCCCCGTCACCGCGAGCTCCGCCAACCGCTCGCCCCACGGCGCCAGCTCCGGGTCGTCGGGCATCAGCCGGTAGATGGACTTCTTCAATTCGACGAGCCGCCATACGGCGAGCTCGTCCAGGTGGTCGTCTGGCTGCGTCTGCTCGAAATGGTACAGCGCGGCCTCGAAATCGCCGCGGTCGTACAGCAGGTTGCCCAGATAGATGCGGGCCTCGAGATGATACGCGTCCAACTCGAGCGCCCGGCGCAGCCAGCTGATGGCGACTTCCTCGTTGCCCAGCCGGTGTTCGGCGTAGCCCAAACAAGCGGTCGCCTCGGCGGAGTCGGGATGGGCCTCGACGGCCACCTGGAAGAAATGGCGCGACGCCTGGATCGCCCCCTCCCGGAACAGCGCCCGCCCGGCCTGCAGCACCAAGTCGTGGTCGTCCCGGAACCCGAGGACCAGCACCTTCTCGAAGCACTCGAGGGCGCGGATCGGCTGGCCGAGCCGCAGCAGAACCTCCCCCATGCCCACCAGGGCGTCCTCGTGTTCGCCGTTGATCCGGAGCGCGTCCGCAAAGCTGCGCCGGGCCCAGGCGTAGTTCTCCAACGCCAACTGGGCATAGGCCAGCCCGACGTGCAGCTCCGCGGCATACGGGAAGGCCGTCAGGCCATCCCGCAGCACTCCGAGCGCGTCGTCGTAGCGTCCTTCGTTATAGAGTTGGTGGGCTTGTTCTGCGAAATCCTCAGCACTGAGGAAAGCGTCCGACATCCGCCGGGCTCCGGGGGAAGTTGTGTTAGCATAAGAAGTTCGCCCGCCTCGCACAAGATCGCGGCACGCCCGGTGGCGGACCATTCCCGGTGGAGGCGGGCGATCCGGGGGGCGGCGGCTCCAGGCCATCGCCCCCCAGACGAGGTGATCAGCGGCGCCGGGCGGGGGCCGCCGGGGCCGGGGGCGCGGCCGGCGTCTCGGAGATCTGCTCCGTGTGGATGACCCAGCTGCCCCTCGCATCCGGCTTCATCCAGATCATCGTGCCCGAGCCGGTGAAGTACCGCCGCTGCGGGTTGATGTCGCCGACGATCAGGTCGGCGGTGTGCCGGAACGTGACCTGGGCCAGCGTCGGGGTGAACACCTCGACCCGGACGTCCTGCAGCACCAGGTTGACCTGTCCCGCCTGCGAGAAGAACGCGCGCTGCGCCTGCTGTTCTTCCTCCCAGCCGGAGGACCGCTGGCCGTCGGGCCAAGCGACCGTGAGATCGGGGGATTGGTGGTAGAACATGGCCAGCGAGTCCTGCTGGCGATTCGTAAAGGCACGCGTCCAGGCCGTGAGCTGGTCGCGGATGACCTGCTCCTCCACGGCCCGTTCCTGACGCGACATCGAAGGCTGGCACGCGGCCAGGCCGACGCAGGCGAGCCCGATCACCAGGCTGTGACGCAACATGCAATTCCTCCGGAGTCGTGGTGTCCCGAGGCCAACCGTGGTTCGTATTTGACCCTGTAAGGTAGCCCTGGGGTGTCTTGCGTCAACGGAGGCGGAGACGTAACAAGGACGGGATGACGGGATCACGGGAGGACGAGATGCTGTCCAGGAGGCGTCGGTGAACGCGCGCGGGTGGCTGCTCGTCAGCGCTGCGGGTCTGGCCAACCCGCTCGCGGCCCAGCGCGTGCCGCCGGGCGAAGACCCGCGCATTCACGAGATCGTGGCCGCGGTGTCGGCGGCGCGGATCGAGGCCGACATCCGCACCCTCGTCGGCTTCGGCACGCGGCACACCCTGTCCGACACGCTGTCGACGACCCGCGGGATCGGGGCGGCGCGGCGCTGGATCAAGGCGGAACTTGACCGCATCAGTACCGCGTGCGGCGGGTGTCTCGAGGTGCGCTACGTGTCCGAGATCTTCCCGCCCGATCGCCGCCTGCGGGACTCGACCAACGTGGTCAACGTGGTGGCCATCCAGCGCGGCACCAGCGACCCCAACCGCTACGTCATGATGAGCGGCGACATCGACAGCCGCGTCAGCGACGTCATGAACGCAGCCGACTCGTCGCCCGGCGCGAACGACAATGCGAGCGGGCTCGCCGGCACGCTCGAGGCCGCGCGCGTGCTCACCCGGCATCGGTTCGCGGCGTCCATCGCGTACCTGGCCGTCGCGGGCGAGGAACAGGGGCTGTTCGGCGGGCAGACCGTGGCGCGGCTCGCGCGTGAGCGCGGGTGGAACGTCGCAGCCGTGCTCAACAACGACATGATCGGCAACATCGAGGGCGTGAATGGGGTGGTGGACAACGGCAGCGCGCGGGTGTTCTCGGACGGCAACCCGCCGCTCACGTTCGACCTGCCGCCGCGTGGGGAGGTAACCACGGACACCCTGGCGTCCGTGCTCCAGAGCGTGCTCCGGACGCTGGGCACGCGGCGCGTGGCCGGAAGCGACGTGGACGGCAGATCGCGGCAACTGGCGCGGTACGTCGACCGCGTCGCCGAGCGTTACGTGCCCAACCTCGACGTCTGGCTCATCTACCGGCTGGACCGGTTCGGGCGTGGCGGGCACCACCGGCCGTTCGCCGACCTGGGGTACCCCGCCGTCCGCATCATGGAGACCAACGAGAACTACACGCGCCAGCATCAGGACATCCGGGTGGAAGGCGGCGTCCGGTACGGCGACGTGCTCGAGGGGGTGGATTTCGACTACGCCCGCAAGCTCACGGCCCTGAATGCCGCCACGCTCGCGGCCCTCGCGTGGGCACCGGACGCCCCGCGGAACGTGCGCCTGGGCGGCGCGGTGGAGGCGAGCGCCCGGCTGGCGTGGGACCCGCCGGCGGACACCTCGGCGTTGGCCGGGTACCGCGCGTACTGGCGCCGCACCGACGCGCCCACGTGGGATCACAGCCGCTGGCTGGGCCAAGTGCGGGAGCATACCTTCATCGGGCTGGTCGTGGACAACTATTTCTTTGGGGTGGCGGCGGTGAGCCGCGACGGGAACGAGAGTCCGGTGGCGTTCCCGGAGCGCACGATGCGGTAGGGATCGGCCTGTCGTACCGAATCGAGCGTCTATGCCGATCACCGTGGACAAGGTCAGGGTTGCGCTGGCGGCGCGGTACGCGATCGAGGACGAGATCGGTCGCGGCGGGATGGCCGTGGTATTCCGCGCCACGCGGCTCGCCGACGGGCTGTCGGTGGCGGTCAAGGTGCTGCGGCCAGAGGTGGCGGCCACGCTGGGTCCCGACCGGTTCCAGCGCGAGATCGCCTTCCTGCAGCAACTCGTGCATCCCAACATCCTGCCGTTGCTCGAGTCCGATGACGCCGGCCCGTTCATCTACTTCGTCATGCCGTTCGCGTCGGGCGAGTCCCTCAAGACCCGGATCCGGTGCGCGGGCCATCTGGCCGTGGACGTGGTGGTCGACGTGGCGTGTCAGATGGCGGCGGCGCTCGACCACGCGCATCAGCACAACGTGCTCCACCGCGATATCAAGCCGGAGAACATCCTCGAGCACGACGGCCGCTGGACGCTGTGTGACTTCGGGGTCGCGCGGGCGCTCGCGCTGGCCGGCCCCGACTCGCTCTCGCCGAGCGGGATCGTGATCGGCACGCCGGCGTACATGAGCCCGGAGCAGGGTGCGCCCGGGACCGTGCTGGACGGCCGCTCGGACCTCTATGCGCTGGGCTGCGTGTTGTACGAAGCGCTGGCGGGGGTTCCGCCCTTTACGGGGCCCACGCCGCAGGCGGTCATCGCTCGGCATGCGCGGGAGCGCCCGCCCAGCCTGCGGGTAGTGCGGCCGGACGTGCCGCCCCCCGTGGCGGCGGCACTCGAGCGGGCGCTCGCGAAGCGGCCGACGGACCGGCCGCGGAGCGTGGGGGAGTTGGCGGGGCTGCTGAGCCCGGCGTCCTAGCCGGCAAACGGCACCGCCCCGACACGCTCACGCGTATCGGGGCGGGAATCAGGTCAGTATCGCTACGCGGGCTAGCCGAAGTCGGGTGGCGGCGGTGGCGCACCCTTTGGATCTCCGGCTCCTCCAGGACACAGCCGGTTCGGGATGTTGTCCACGTGCTTGTCGTCCGCATCGTCTAACTGTTCGAGCCGGCAGAGAACGTCGGTTACGCGAATCTGCCACTCGCGCAGATTAGCGAATTGCGACTGGCTCGTGCCCGGCGGACCCACCCAATTCTGTAGATCCGCCTTGAAGGCGTTGAACTCGCTCTTGCTCACGCATGCGGTGCCCGCGAGCAGCACGACCGTGCTAACCGCCAGGATGTGCTTCAGCGACATTGCGCACCTCCCCGAGGATGAGGTTTCTGGGCGCGTCGATCAGGTCGGCACGTCCCAGCGCCAGCAAGCGTTCCCTATACCGTTCAGCCCGTTTGCCATCTCCGATTTCCAGTGCGGCCGCTCGGCGTATCCAGAGGCTCACCGGGATGAACGGCAGGTAGATGATCGGGCCGGGGTGATCGAACACCGTTGCCACTTGATGGGCCTCGTCATGCCGACCGGCATCCAACAGCATCATGGCGAGCGTGAGCCGCTCGATGGCGAGCGGCTCCGCGAACTTCCAGGCGAGCGTATCCTGGTGCACCGCTGGCGTCAGGGCGGTCAGCGCACCGATCTCGCGCTCCGGTCCCCCGTGGGCCGCACTGAGCATGGCCGCAAGCGCTTCGGCATACGATCGGGCTACCGGCGACCCCGATGCTGCCGCATCTCGCTCGAGGCTTGCGAGCAGCGGCCGGGCCTTGTCCCACTCTCTACGCCGGGCGTGCCAGACACCGTACAACCAGCGGAACTGCGTGCTGCGCAATCCGTCGTACGTCGGACCCCAGAGGTTCTGCCCGTACGCGGCGACCTCCAGCGCCTTTGCCGTCACCGGCGCACCCGCGATGTCATCCACCAGATACACGGTCTGCGCCGCTGCCGTCCCCGTTTTGGTCATCGAGTCCACCAGCGCCACGAGCGCATCGAACCGCCCAGTCGCAGCCAACACTCCCTGAAGACCGAGGAAGGCGCCCCAGTGATACGTGCGGGCGAACGACGACTCCAGCACTGCCTTGAAACCGCCCTCAGCACACGGCACCTGGGCGCCGGCGGCCGCGAGCGACGACGACGCCCGCAGCGCGACGAGGGCATCGGCGAGCACCGGTCCGAGCCAGTCGAAGCTCGCGGCTCCGTCCTCGACGCACGTGACCATGAGCCCGAGCTGCCGCACGAGCGCCGTGTCCGCATTTACCTGCATCAGCCTGCGGATCAGCTGCTGGGCACGCGGGACGTCGCCGCGTCGGACGGCCATCTCGGCGAGATGAAACAGCGGTGGGGCGAAGCCCGTATCGCGGGCGATGACCGTCAGAAAGACCGCTTCCGCGAGCGAGTCCAACGGTGCCCGTCGCGGCAGCAGGTGTACGTAGACCTCACCGAGCGCCGCCAAGGCTTCGTTCCAGTCGGGATCGTCCTCCAGCGCTTGCTCCAGCCAGCGGACCGCCGAATCCGCGCGGCCCACGGTATAGGCGCGGAGACCGCGGGCAAACGACGCGTAGCGTGCGGGGAGCAACGAGTCCCGACGCAGGGCCGCGTCGATCAGCGCGCTGATATCCGCGTCGCTGTGCTTCCAACTGGCCGCTTGGGCGCCCTTGACCGCCGCAATCACGAGGGACGAATCCCGGGCAAGCGCCCGTTCGTACAGGTCGAGGGCCTGCGTCATCCGGACCTGTCGGTACTGCCGCTCGCCTTGAATCCACAGGGCCACGGCGCTGGCTTCCCTGTCGCGCAACGCGGCGAAGTCCACGGGGCGCCCTGGATCGATGAGGTCCGCAAGCACGCCCTTCACCGCGTCGACCGCGAGTTGGTGCAGAGCCACCTCCCCACTCGCTCCGCTCGCGGCGCCGCGACGGATCAGCGAGTCACCACCCGCATCGTAGAGCTGCAAGGTGACCCCTAGAGAATCGGTCTGCCCCTGCACGAACCCGGCGATGTAGTACTTGGCCCCGCGTTCGCGGGCGATCCGGCGGCGGACCTTTGCGTCGACGGCCGCCGCGTTGCCACGCTGTCGTTCGTCGAGTCGCTCCCACCCGTCGATCCACTTGAGGGGCCGGGAGTAGTCCAACGCCGTCTCGATGACGACGGCGAGCCGGTAGCCCACATCCCTTTCGTCCACTGGCAGATTCTGCTCCACCAGCGGGAAGACGACGATCTTGTTCGCATCGAGGGGAGGGCCGCTCGGTCGCAACAACAACCAGCCGGCACCCCCCAACACGGCGGCAGCGGCGATGATCGTGCCGGTTCGGGAGCGGCGACGGCGGATCGTCGCCCGGCGCGCCGTGAGACGCCCCTTCGTTTCGACGTCGCCGAGCAGGGCCAGGAACTCGGGAACCGTGGCGAAGCGATCGGCGGGGACTTGGGCGAGCGCCGTCTCCAGCGCGTCGACCACCGCCGGCGGCACGTTGGGCCTCACGACCTCCAGCGGCGGCGGCGGCTCGTGCAGCTGGCGGCGGAAGATCACTTGCGGCGTTGCACCGGTATAAGGCGGGTCGCCGGCGAGCATCTCGTACAGCACGCAGCCCAGCGAGTACAGATCGGACCGGCCGTCGACTTGTGCGTCGCCGGCAGCCTGCTCGGGACTCATGTAGGGAGGCGTTCCCAACGTCACACCGGCCGACGTCAGCCGCTCTTCGCCAACCTCTTCAAGCGCATGCGCGATGCCGAAGTCAGCGACGTAGGCATAGCCGCCCGCCAGCAGGATGTTCTCCGGCTTGATGTCGCGATGCACCACGCCTTGGGTGTGCGCGTAGTACAGTGCATCGCCCACTTCGCGTGTGATCTTGATCGCGTCCGACACCGACAGCTGGCGGTCGCGCCGCAGCCGTTCGCGCAGCGACTCGCCCTCGATCAGCGGCATCACGAAGTACGGAACGCCGTCGGCGGTCCCCGAATCGTGCAATGGCAGGATGTGAGGATGCTGAAGACGGGCTTCGATCTCGATCTCGCGCACGAACCGGTCGGTCCCGAGGGCCGCGGCCAACTCCGGACGCAGGACCTTGATCGCGACCTGACGGTTGTTCCGGATATCGTGCGCGCGATAAACGGTGGCAAACCCGCCCCGGCCGATCGGATCGCCGAGGGTGTAGCGGTCCGCCAGCGCATCGCGGATGCGGGCTTCCGGATTCGTCATGCAGGCGCCACGTGGCGGCGTTCCGGCACAGCGATCTCGAGGAGCTGAGCGCGGAGGGATTGCATCATGGAGCCGTTGGATCGGCGACGCGAACCGGCGCTGCGCTGAAGCCGACGGAGACCAGGGCGGGGTCACCCAGCTGGGCCCTCGACGCGTCCCCCCAGCAGTAGATCACGCCGTCGGCAGTCGTCGCGCACGTGTGTCCTCCCCCAAGGACTATCGATACGAACGAGTGTCCGCCGGTCACGAGCGTCGCCGTGGCCCGATCGGTCGTTGTCCCATCCCCCAACTGTCCTCTCCCGTTCGCGCCCCAGCAGTAGGCCGCGCCCGAGACCGCCACCCCACACGTGTGCGAACTGTCGGCGTCAATGACGACGAGCGGGGTCCCGGGCGGAAGGCCCAGAACCGGGACGGGTGCCACCCGATCCGTCGTCGTTCCGTCGCCCAACTGGCCATAGAGGTTGTCGCCCCAGCAGAACGGCGCGCCGGCGATCGAGAGCGCACACGTGTGAGCCGCCCCCGCCGCGACTCTCGTCAGGGTGGGTCCCATACCCGACACCTCCACCGGAAGCAACCGGTCCGTTGACGTGCCGTCTCCGAGCTGCCCCTGCGCATTCCGCCCCCAGCACCACACGCCGACGGCAAGGGGAGGGACGGAGCCCGGGGCGATCGTGTTGGTGACCGCGCACGTGTGCTCGCCGCCCGCGCTCACCACCGACCACGTCCCGCCCACCGCCGTTGGACTGAGGCGATTCGTCGTCGAGCCATCGCCAATCTGCCCCGCGTTGTTCCGTCCCCAGCAGAGCGCTTGCGTATTGGTTACGCCGCACGTGTGGAACTCGCCCGCACTCAGCCCACTCAGTTTCGCCGGCCCGACGACGGGCACCGGGGTCAGCTGCTGTTCGGTCAAGCCGTTGCCGAGCTGCCCGAAGGTCCCGAAGCCCCAGCAGTAGCCCGTTCCCTCCTCCAGCAATGCACACGTGTGCAACGCACCGGCCTGCACGGTTGCGAACGGAATCGGTCGGGCGAGCGCCGTCGCCGCATTCCGCTCGGTGGTCGTCCCGTCCCCGAGCGCTCCTGTCGTGTTGCCACCCCAGCAATACGTGTCGCCGGCGGTCGTGAGCGCGCAGCTGTGGCTGAAACCGGCAGCCGCCGCACTCCACCTGGGCGTCGCGGTAGCGGTGAAGACGGCTCGTCGGATGACGCGAACGACATCGGCACGGTACGTTGTGAGCCCAGCTTCATGGCGGTCCACGGCCAGCTGCAGCTCGCGGATCGCCCGCCGGGAGCCGGGTCCGCCCTTTCGCCCGATCCTCGCTAGGGCGACCGCCGCACGCTTCTGGTAGAGAGCGACGTAGTTGCCCAAATACCGCTCCACATACTGCGCCTCCGACATCCCGCCGCCGCCGCTCTGGGCGTAGCTACCCCGCAACTGCCAGCGGATATTCTCGACGCGTGCGGCCGGTGGGCCCACCAGCGCGCCGGCCAGGCGACGCACGGCCCGCCAACCAATGCCGTCCACGACTTGATTCAACTGCCCGTCCGTGCACTCGTCGCACAACAGCCAGTCATTGATGTCGTCGCGTTCGCCCGCGGAGAGGCACCCGGTGCTCGCGAGGCTCGTCACCAGCAGCGCGAGGCCCAGCAGCACCAACCGCGCGGGTCGACCAGACTGGAGCATCACAGGTGCCTCCTCGGATGCGGAGGGGTGCGTGTCACGGGCAGCCGACCGAGGGCCAGAACGACGTGTTCCACGGCCAGATATCCACATACAGGGGCGGACACGGCTTGGCGCTGTACGGGTTGCACTGACAGACGCCCGCAGCGGATGCGAACTGCGCAATCGGCGCCCCCGTGGGCCGTACCGACGGGTGGTTGATCCAGGACGTGCGGTCCACGTTCATGCGGAAGACCTGGCCCAGGGACAGGTGCCCCCGCGCGATGAGCACCTGATCATCCACGGAGGTCAGCATCAGGTTGTCGGAGAGGTGGAACCCCCCGATGTCGGCGGTATGCCCATCATGCGGCAACGGCGGTTTCCGCAGCGCCATCGCGTGGACCAACTCGTGGGCAAGCGTGTTGGGGAACTTGCTAGCCCATTCGATCAGGATGATGACGCCGTCGGTGCTGGGCGGACAGGAGTAGCCACGGTAGCCGGCGTACGACACCACGGGGTAGGTATCCGCCAGGGGCTTGTCCACGAGCGCGTCGACGTAGATCACGTTCAACTTGTCCGGCCCGAAGGCGCTGGACGGAATCTCCGGGTCGAGTTGCGCGGGGACACCGGCACACCAGTTGGGATCCGGGCCCACCAGCACGCTCGGCAAGAATCGGAGCTTCACCTCGTCGACTACGAACTTGAACCCGGCGTAGCTCGTTCCGTAGATGTAGTTGGCCCGGTCCATCTCGGCGAGCGCCTCCGCCCCCGGTCCGCCGGCGTCGGTTGTCGCAGCGCCCGTCGGTACCCACATCGTCAGATGCACGTCGATCGGAACGTCCAGCGTCTGTTGAACCAGCTGGCCAGCAACCGCGCCGGTCGCGAAATTCACGACGTCGTTTATCGCACGCCACGCGGTTTTGGCGAACCCCATGCGCCGGTCGGGGGCAAACAGCGCGACCCTCCCCCACTCGTCGGTCGCGCCACTGCAATCGGCGCTGAAGTTCCCCACCGGCGCCGTTGCCACAAAGGCAACGGGTTTCTCATCAGAATACTGCACACAGGAAGTTCCCAGCATTCCGTGGAGCATCGCGATCACGGGGTAGGCATTGGACACGATCTCCGACACGACCCGATCCCCGATGGCTTCGCGGATCATGATGGTCGCCTGCTT
>JBFGDF010000044.1:0-19016 GCA_041580775.1 Gemmatimonadales bacterium | reverse complement strand
CGTGGATGCGCCGGACGCGGTGCGGCGCGAGCGGCTGATGCGGTCGCGTGGCCTGCTCGCCGACGAAGCGAACCGGCTCATGGCCGCGCAGTGGCCCGCCGCCGCCAAGCGCGGCCGCAGCACCATCGTGATCGACAACGACGGCACCCTCGACGACCTCCGCCAGCGCGCGCGCGCCGCGTGGCAACAACTGCTTGACTTGTCCAAGACCGTCGGGTAACCTTCCGCCGTTCTACGACCTTCCCGCGGACGAGTGAGCGAGCATGTCCGACGTTCCTTCCAGCCTCCATTACACCGAAGAGCACGAGTACGTGAAGCTCACCGACGATCCCGAGATCGTCGCCGTGGGCATCACCGACTACGCCCAGGGCGAGCTCGGCGACGTGGTCTACGTCGAGTTGCCGGACGCCGGCACCAGCCTCGCCCGGATGGACGTGTTCGGCACGATCGAGGCGGTCAAGGCCGTGTCCGAGCTGTTTGCGCCGGTGCCGGGTGAGGTCGTCGAAATCAACGAAGCCCTCGAGGGCGATCCCAGTTTGGTCAACAAGGACCCCTACGGCGAGGGCTGGATGATCAAGGTGCGGATTCGCACCCAGGCGGACCTCAAGGAACTGCTCACCGCGGCCGATTACCAGCAGCACATCGGCGAGTAACGCGCCCCGGCTGTCCGCCTCGACACTGGACGCCTGCACGACGCCTCGGGGCCCGCCCCGGGGCGTTGCTACGAGAGGACCCATGTCGCACGACCCCGTCATCGACCCGGTCGATTCGTTTGCCTCCCGTCACCTCGGCCCGCGCCCCGACGACGTCGCCGCCATGCTCGAGACGCTCGGCTATGCCTCGCTCGACGCGCTGACGGATGCCGCCGTCCCGGCGGCCATCCGCCTGCGGCGGCCGCTGCCGCTGCCGCCCGCGCGGAGCGAGCGGCGCGTCCTCGAGGAACTGCGCGCCATCGCCGCCGAAAACCGCGTGTTCCGTTCCTACCTCGGGATGGGCTACGCCGACTGCGTCACGCCGTCGGTGATCCAGCGCAACGTGCTGGAGAATCCGGGCTGGTACACGGCGTACACGCCCTACCAGCCGGAGATCGCGCAGGGGCGACTCGAAGCCCTGCTCAACTTCCAGACGATGGTCGGCGACCTGACCGGACTGCCCGTCGCGAACGCGTCCCTGCTGGACGAGGCCACCGCCGCGGCCGAGGCCATGGCGATGACCCTCGGTGTGGTGAAGCACGGCGAGCGTCCGGTGTTTCTGGTGGATGACCGCTGTCACCCCCAGACGATCGCCGTGGTCCGTACGCGCGGGGAGTGGCGAGGCGTCGCGATCCAGGTCGGTCCCGTGGCGCAGTTCGGATTCGGCGCGGACGTCATCGGCGCGCTGGTGCAGTACCCGGCGACCGACGGCGAGGTGCGGGACCTGGCGCAGGTGTGCGCGGCCGCGCACGCGGACGGCGCGCTCGTGACGGTCGCTACCGACCTGCTGGCGCTCGCGGTGCTCACCCCGCCCGGCGAGTGGGGCGCCGACATCGCCGTCGGCAACTCCCAGCGGTTCGGCGTGCCGATGGGCTACGGCGGACCGCACGCGGCGTTCTTCGCCACGCGCGAGGAGTACAAGCGCCACATCCCGGGACGTATCATCGGGGTCTCCCGGGACGTGGACGGCCGCATGGCGCTGCGCATGGCCCTGCAGACCCGCGAGCAGCACATCCGCCGGGAGAAGGCGACCAGCAACATCTGCACGTCGCAGGTGCTGCTCGCGGTCATCGCGGGCATGTACGGCGTGTGGCACGGCCCCGACGGTCTGCGCCGCATCGCCCGGCGGGTTCACGACGTCACCGGCCGCCTCGCAGACGCGGTCGAACGGCTCGGCCACCGGCTCGCGCACCGCAGCTACTTCGACACGCTCGCCATCGACGTGGGCGACGCGGCCCCGGGGATTCTCCGGGCCGCCACCGAGCGCCGCCTGAACCTGCGCCGGCTCGCGCCGTCCCGGCTGGGCGTGTCCCTCGACGAAACCACCACCGCCGAGGACCTCGCCGACCTCGTGACCGTGTTCGCCGCGGGCGGGCGGGCCGACTTCGCCCTGGATCGGCTCGAGGGCCCCGCCGCCGACGCGGTCCCCGCCGCGCTGCGCCGGACGACCGGATTCATGGAGCACCCGGTGTTCCACCGCTATCGGTCGGAAACCGAGATGCTGCGGTATCTCAAGCGGCTCGAGAACCGCGACCTCTCGCTCACGGCGGCCATGATTCCGCTCGGCTCATGCACGATGAAGCTGAACGCCACGACCGAGATGCTGCCCATCACGTGGCGCGAGTTCGGCGGGCTCCACCCGTTTGCGCCGCGGGACCAGGCGCGCGGCTACGCCCGGCTGTTCGAGACCCTGGAGCAGTGGCTCGCCGAGATCACCGGTCTCCCGGGCGTTTCGCTCCAGCCCAACGCGGGCGCGCAGGGTGAGTATGCCGGCCTGCTCGTGATCCGCGCGTGGCAGCGGGCGCGGGGCGAGGGCCATCGCACCACGTGCCTGATCCCGCAGTCGGCGCACGGCACCAACCCGGCCAGCGCGGTGATGGCGGGCATGGACGTCGTGGTCGTGAAGACCGACGCGCACGGCAACATCGACCTGGACGACCTCCAGGCCAAGGCCGAGCAGCACAAGGACACGCTCGGCGCCCTGATGGTCACGTACCCCTCCACGCACGGGGTCTTCGAGGCGGCGATCAAGGACGTCTGCGCCCTGATTCACCGCCACGGTGGCCAGGTGTACATGGACGGCGCCAACATGAACGCGCAGGTGGGGCTCACGAGTCCTGCCGCGATCGGCGCCGACGTGTGCCATCTCAACCTGCACAAGACGTTCTGCATTCCGCACGGCGGTGGCGGCCCGGGCATGGGCCCGATCTGCGTCGCGGAACACCTGATGCCGTTCCTGCCCGACCACCCGGTCGTGCCCCTGGGGCGCGCGCACCCGTGCGGGACGATCTCGGCGGCGCCCTGGGGCAGCCCGTCCATCCTCCCCATCTCCTGGGCGTACATCGCGATGATGGGGCCCGAGGGCCTGACGGCCGCCACCCAGGTCGCCATCCTGAACGCGAACTACGTGATGAAGCGTCTGGAGGGGCACTACGAGGTGCTCTACGCGGGCGCGCACGGCCTGGTGGCGCACGAGGGGATCGTCGATACCCGTCCGTTCAAGCAGTCGGCGGGCATCGAGGTCGAGGACATCGCCAAGCGGCTGATCGATTACGGGTTCCACCCGCCGACGGTCTCGTTCCCGGTACCGGGCACGCTGATGGTCGAGCCGACCGAGAGCGAATCCAAGGAAGAACTCGACCGGTTCTGCGACGCGCTCATCGCGATCCGGCAGGAGATTCGCGAGATCGAACGGGGCGAGGCCGACCAGGAGCGCAACGTCCTGAAGCAGGCGCCGCATCCGCTCGAGCAGGTCGTGAGCGACACCTGGGACCGGCCCTACGCACGCGAGCGCGCGGCCTTCCCCTCGCCGGCAACCCGCGTGCAGAAGGTATGGCCCGCGGTGGCCCGGATCGACTCGGCGTACGGCGACCGCAATCTGGTGTGCGCGTGCCCGCCGATCGAAGAGTACGCGCCGTCCGTCTGAGCGTGGCATGCAGTGGTCCCTGATCGTCGAGCCGGAGGGGCGACCCGGGCACGAGAACATGGCGATCGACGACGCCCTCCTGCGCCGCGCGCAGGAGGGCGTCGCGTCTCTCCGCCTCTACCGCTGGCAGCCGCCCTGCCTCTCGTTCGGCCGCCATGAGCCGGCCGCCGTGCGCTACGATCGCGATCGCATCACGGCGCTGGGGCTCGCCACGGTGCGGCGCCCCACCGGCGGTCGCGCGGTGTGGCACGACGCGGAGGTCACGTACGCGGTCGCCGCCCCCACCGTGGTCTTCGGATCGCTCGCGGACACGTACCGCGCCATCCACGACGTCCTTGCCGCGGCCCTCCGGACCCTTGGCGTCCCGGCCGCGCAGGCGGGCCCGCAAGCACCCGTGGCGCCCGGCGCAGGCGCGTGCTTCGCGAGCGCGGCGGGCGGCGAAGTGATCGTGGGCACCCGCAAGCTCGTGGGGAGCGCCCAAGTGCGCGAACGGGGCGCGTTTCTGCAGCACGGCTCGATCCTGCTCGTGGACAGCCAGGAGGTCGTGGCCCGGGTGACGCGCGGGCCCGCTCCCCCATCGGCCGCGACTTCCATCGCCGCGGTGCTCGGACGGGTCGTGCCGTTCGCGGACGTGGCCCACGCGATCGCCCGGGCGGCGCGCGCGGCCTGGACCGGCACGTGGGCGACCACCGCCCCGCCCCGCCCCGACGACGGGGGCCGATTCGCCGATCCGGCGTGGACGTGGCGGCGCTGACGCGCCAGATTCGCGGGTGTCCATGGGCGCCACCACGCTGTCCTACGTCGTCAACCGTCTCGCGCAGGGCGTGGTGGTCGTGTTCGCCGTGGCCACGCTCGTCTTCGTGCTGCTGCAGGCGGCACCGGGCGATCCGCTCACGGTTCTGAGCGACCAGCCGCAACTCGCGCCCGAGGCGCTCGAGCGCATGCGCCGGAGCTTCGGGCTCGACCGCTCCATCCCCGAGCAGTACGTGCGCTATCTCGGTCGGCTGGTCCGCGGCGACTTCGGCGTCTCGCTGACGCAGCACCGGCCCGTCCTGGCGGCGCTCGCCGATGCGCTGCCGAACACCCTGCTGCTCGCGCTCGCGGCGCTGCTCGTGGACCTCACGGTCGGCGTGGGAATCGGCATCGTGCAGGGCATGCGGCCGCGCACCGTCACCGACCAGCTCCTGTCGCTCGTCACGATCACGCTCTACGCCATGCCGGTCTTCTGGCTCGGGCTGCTCGCCCTCGTGATCTTCGGCCAGCAGCTGGACTGGTTCCCGGTGGGCGGCCTCGTGGACCCGGTGCGGCACGCGACCCTGTCGCCCGCGGGCCGCGTGCTCGACCGGCTGCACCACCTCGCGCTGCCCGCGCTCACCCTGGGGCTCGTGGGGGCGGGCTACACGGCGCGGCACCAGCGTTCGGCGCTGCTCGAGGTCGTGGGCCAGGAATTCGTGCGCACCGCCCGGGCCAAGGGGCTGCGCGAGCGCGCGGTCGTGCTGCGGCACGCGCTCCGGAACGCGCTGCTCCCGACGATCACGTTGGCCGGCCTCGCGTTCCCGGCCCTGCTCTCGGGGTCGGTGCTGGTCGAGGCCGTGTTCGCGTGGCCCGGCATGGGCCGCCTGGCGGCGGACGCCATTGGCCGGCGCGACTTCCCGCTCGTCACCGCCGCCGCCATCCTCGCGGCCGTGCTCGTCGTGCTCGGCAACCTGGCGGCGGATCTCACCGCCCGGCTGGCGGATCCCCGTCTGCGGCAGGAGGGGTGATGCGCATCCGCCTCGGGCTGGCCCTCGTGCTCGCGCTCGTCGCGCTCGCGCTCTTCGCCCCGCTGCTGGCGCCCTACCCGCCGGCGGCCCAACTCGATCTGGAGACGCTGCGTACCGTGCCGCCGTCCATGGCGCACCCCTTCGGCACGGATCCCTACAGCCGCGACCTCCTCAGTCGGGTGCTGCACGGCGCGCGCCTGTCGCTCACGATTGCGCTGCTGGCGGTGGCGCTCGCCGTCACCGTCGGCACGGCGATCGGCCTGGCGAGCGGCTGGGCGGGCGGGTTGGCGGACACGGTGTTGATGCGACTGGTGGACGCCGGGCTCGCGGTCCCCAAGATCTTCATCGTGCTGGTGGTGTTGGCGCTGTGGGAGAAGGTCACGGTCGCGGCCCTCATCGCCATCCTGGGAGGCACCGGGTGGTTCGGCGTGAGCCGGATCGTGCGTGCCGAAGTGCGGGCGGCCCGGACGCGCGAGTACGTGGCCGCCGCGCAAGCGCTGGGCGCGTCCGCAGGCCGGGTCGTGCTGCGGCACGTCCTGCCCAACGTGGCGGCCCCCGTGATCGTCATCGCCGCCATGGGCGTCGGGCAGGTGGTGCTGCTGGAGGCGGGGCTCTCGTACCTCGGGGTGGGCGTGCCACAGCCCACGCCCTCGTGGGGCAACATCATCGCCGACGGGCAGCAGGTGCTCCTCACGGCGCCCTGGGTGGCCACCAGCGCCGGCCTTGCCGTGGTCGTCACGGTTCTCGCCTTCTCGCTGCTCGGCGACGGCCTGCGCGAGCACCTCGACCCGCGCACCCGATGACGACCCTGCTCGAGGTCCACGACCTCCGCGTCACGTTTCGCACGTCCGACGGGCCCGCGCGGGCGGTCGACGGCGTGTCGTTCACGCTCGCGGCCGGCGAGACTCTCGCCCTCGTCGGGGAGTCCGGATCGGGCAAGACCGTCACCGCGCTTGCGCTGCTGCGCCTGTTGGCAGAGCCGCCCGCCGAGGTCGATCCGGCCAGTCAGGTGCTGTTCGAGGGCCGCGACGTGCTGCGGCTGGACGGCGAGGCGCTGCGCCGGGTGCGTGGCGCCGGCATGGCGATGGTCTTCCAGGAACCCATGACCAGCCTCAACCCGGTGCTGTCGATCGGCCTGCAGATCACCGAGACGGTGCAGGCGCACGAGCGCATGACCCGGCGCGCCGCGCGCGACCGTGCCGCGGACATGCTGGCGCTCGTGGGGCTCCCCGACCCGCGGGACGCGCTGGGACGCTACCCGCACGAGTTGTCCGGCGGCATGCGCCAGCGGGCCCTGCTTGCCATGGCGCTCGTGTGCCGGCCGCGCGTGCTGATCGCCGACGAGCCCACCACGGCGCTCGACGTCACCGTCCAGGCGCAGATTCTCGAGCTGCTCGCCGACCTGCGCGAGCGCCTTGGCATGGCGATGCTCCTGATCACGCACAATCTGGGGATCGCCGCCGGCATCGCCGACCGCGTCGCCGTGATGTACGGCGGTCAGCTGGTGGAGACCGCGTCCCGCCTGGCCCTCTTCCAGGAGCCACGGCATCCGTACACGCACGGACTGCTGCAGGCCGCACCGCGGCTCGACGGTCCCGCCGCGCCCACGCCCGCGATTCCCGGGGCCGTGCCGCCCGCCACCGCCTGGCCGACGGGGTGCCGCTTCCGGCCGCGGTGCCCCCACGCGTGGGCCCGCTGTGAGATCCCGCCGCCGCTGCTCGAGGCCGGCGCCGCGCAGCAGGCGCGCTGCTGGCTCGTCGAGCAGCCGGGAGGCGCGCCGGCATGAGCGACGGCGCGGCGTTGCTGGTGGTGGAGCGGCTGCGCAAGACGTTCCCGGTTGCCCGCGGGATGTTGGGGCGTCGGGTACCGCTCTATGCGGTGAGCGACGCCTCGCTCACCGTGACCCGCGGCGAGACCCTCGGGCTCGTCGGCGAGAGCGGCTCCGGCAAGACGACGCTGGCGCGCTGTCTCGTGCGGCTGGAGACGCCCGACGCGGGTCGCGTCCTGTACGACGGCACCGACGTCCTCGCGCTCGGCGGCGCGGCGCTGCGCGCCTTCCGCCGCCGGGTCCAGATCGTCTTCCAGGACCCCTCCGGATCGCTCAACCCGCGTATGCGGGTGGGAACCGCCGTGCGCGAGCCGCTCGAGATCCACCGGCTCGCCCACGGCCAGGAGGCAGAGGACCGGGTGGCCGCGCTGTTCGCCGAGGTGGGGCTCGACCCCGCGTACCGCGATCGGTTCCCGCACGAGCTCTCCGGCGGGCAGCGGCAGCGGGTCGGAATCGCCCGCGCGCTGGCCGTGGGGCCCGAGCTGCTGGTGCTGGACGAGCCGGTGTCCGCGCTCGACGTGTCCGTGCAGGCGCAGGTGCTCGCGCTGCTGCGGGATCTGCAGCGTCGCCGGGGACTCACTTACGTGTTCATCGCCCACGACCTGGCGGTCGTGCGGCAGATGGCGACGCGGGTGGCCGTGATGTATCTGGGCCGCATCGTGGAAGACGGACCGGCCGACGCGGTCCTCGCCACGCCGCGGCATCCCTACACGGTCGCGCTGCTGTCCGCCGTGCCCGTGCCCGATCCCGCAACGCAGCGCCGACGGATCGTGCTGCCCGGCGATCCGCCGAGTCCCCTCGCACCGCCGGCCGGCTGTCCGTTCCACCCGCGCTGCCCCCACCCGCGCAAGGACGACCGCTGTCGGCAGGAGCTTCCCGCCCTCGACGAAAAAGCGCCCGGCCAGCGGGCGCGATGCCACTACGCCTGACCCCTAGTCGAACAGATCGTTCTGCGGTACGTCGGTTTCGGGCTCGGGCTTGAGCGCGCCCCTGATGCGGCGCATCCAGAGATCCACGTCGAATCGCGCCTCGGTGCCCAGCATCCGCCGCAGCACGTCGGGCACGTCGCCCAGACCGTCGAGCAGGTCGCCGAGCAGGTCCCGGGCCTCCCGCATCTGGAGCTGGTCGTCGCTCGCCACCGCCATGTCCCGGAGAATGGCCTGCTCCGACCGCGACGCGACGATCGGATCTTCCAGCGTCGCGGTGTAGACCTCCGTGCGTCGCCCCGGCCCCCGGTCCTGCTCGATCGGCATCAACCCGACGATCGCATCCGAGCGCCAGTACTTTCCGTACCCGAGATAGACCATGCGGTCCGGCTTGATGTCCATGTGCTGACGCCCGCCTATCTGCCCATGCGTTTCTTGAGCTCCTCGAGGCGCGCCGCCGCGTCGGCCTCACGCGCCGCGCGGTCCATTGCCGCGCCGAGTGCCGCGTCGTCGTCCACCCCCGGCACGGCACCGGTGGAGGGCACCTCCTGCACGCCGCCGCGCCGTTCCAGCTCCTTGAGCTGCCCCACCAACTCGGCCACGTCCCGCTCGACCAGCGCGAGCTCGGCCTGTTGGGCGGCCACCTTCTGCTCCAGGACGGCCACCCGCTCGGCATGCCGCGCCGTGAAGCGCTCGGCCACCGCGACCGTTTCCTGGTCGCCGATGCGCTCGGCCTGCGCGCCCCGCCGCCGGGCGTCGTCGAGCAACTGCCGCTCCCGCGTCAGCTCGCGCTCCGCCGCCGCCAGCGCGTCCGTGAGCTTGAGCGCCGCCGAGCGCCCCTCGACGGCGGCCTGCCGCAGCTTCCCCTGCAGATCACGCCAATCCGGGGGCGGCATGGCCGCATCAAGGGCCGCGTTCACCGCGGCGCGCAACCGCTCGAACACCCGCCGATCAGCTCTTCTTCGACGTCTTCGCGAAAAACGGCCGCAGCACCTGCCGCACCCGGGTCGACGCGCACTTGGGACACGCGATCTTCCGCCGTCCGTGCGACGCGATCGGCTCGACACGCGTGAACTGTTTCCCGCACTTGTCACACTGATACGAATAGGTCGGCATGATGATCCTCGCTGCCAGTAACCGCCTGGCACCGGAAAGGTTACGCCCCGTGGAAACCCAGGTCAAGCGAGCCGCCGCCGGCCCTATGGCCGCGCGGCGTCCCCTCCCACAGATTGCACGCATGCGACGATTCCCGTTGATCCTGCTCCTGGTCGCCGCCGCCTGCCGCGGCGACCGCAACCCGGAGAACAGCGCGGTGTGCGGGTTTGCCGCGCTCGCCGCCGGGACCATGATCCTCGAGCAGTTCCAGGGCAGGACGACCGTGATGGCCACCATCCCCGCCGATCTCGCGGGAACGGCCCGCAGCCGCGTGGTGGGGTACGGGACGGCCCGGGCGCTCGTGGCGCGCAGCGACAGCAGCGTGACCCTCGGTTACGAGGGCGAGGGGTTCCCGGAGCGGCCCGGGTTTGCGGTGGCGCTGGTGGACGACTCGTCGGAGGTGTTCCGCGGCGTGCTGATCTTCGACAGCGACGGGCCGGTGGACTACCCGCAGATCGGCACGATCTCGAGCGCCACCAGCACGGTCCCGCTCTACGCGATGCGGATCACGTGGTCACGGGTCAGCAACCCGCGCTGCCCCCTGTTCGCCGTCTCGGACACGGCCGCTCGGTGACGCGGGCCACAGAGCCCGTCCGGTCGCGGCAGTAGGCTAGCTGGGTGGGGGGTCGGGCGTCGGGTAGTCGACCGCGTCGGCCGCCTGGCGGAGCAGGCGGTCCGGGGACTGGCCGGGGAACCACCGGCGGTCGGACAGCCGGTTGAGCGCCACGCGGATCTCGGCAAACCGCTCCGCGGCATGCCCGAGGACGTCCGCCAGGTCGAACGCCGCCGCGTGGGCGTCGTCGGACGCGAGTCGGAAGCCGCGGGCGCCCAGGGCCTCGTAGTAGCGCAGATCGGGACCGCCGCGGCGCACCTGTCGGGCCGCAATGTGGTCGGGGAAGAGGCCCGCAAGCCAGAGGCTGAAGTTGCCGAGGTGGGCGCGGAGCAGGAACCCGCGCCGACCCGCGCCGGCCTCCGCGGCGGCGAGGATGTCGGTGAGATAGCGGAACTCGTCGTCGTCGTACGGCGCGATGCGCCACGCCCGATCGCGTCGCCCGAACTCGAAGACCAGGGCACCGACATAGTCCGCGAGGCGGGCATCGTCGAGGCCGCGACGCCGCAGCGTGTGGCGCACCGCAACGTAGAAGAACAGGGCGGCTGACGGCGCGGTGTGGCCCGTCAGGCCTTCGAGCAGGGCCGGCAGTTCGGGATCGTCGAGCAGCACGTCCGGGCCTTCGGCCGCCGCGCGTTCCGCGAGCCGCCGCTGCCGCCGCGCGTGACCACCCGCGAGCAGTTGCAGCACCAGGGCGTGGTCGGCCGCCGTGAGTCGCTGACGGAGATTAGCGAGGATCATGTCTCAGACTCCCTTGATGCAGCGTACCCCGAGCGGCAGCACGCGGTCCGGCGTGCTGGGCCTGCTGACAGAATTCGGCCAGGCCCTCGTCGGCGCTGTGACGGTTGACCATGTGGTCGATCGGGTGGCCCACGCGCTCGACCAGCTCGTGGCGCCCGACGGGCTGCTGATCGTGCTGACCGACCGCGAGGGCGGGACGGCGCGCGTGGTGCGCGCGTCGGGCAGCGCCACCCCGCGCGCCGATCACCCGCTCATCGGGCTCGCCGCCCGCAAGGGCCCGCTGCTCCTCGGCGCCAACGTCGCCACCCGCCTGGCCACCCACGGCATCACGCTGCCGGATCCCCCCGGCTCGTGGATCGGCGCGCCACTCGTGGCCGGCGCCCCGCTGGGCGCAATTTCCGTCACGGCCGTCGAACCCGGCCGGTTCACGCGGGACACGCTGGACATCGTCCGCGCCATCGTCACCCAGGCCGCCATCGCCCTGCAGAACGCCCGGCTCCTCACGGCCCTCTCCGAAGGGAAGCGCGAGTGGGAGCAGACGGTGGACGCGATCACGCAGGGGATCTGCGTCATCGACAGCGCCGGGGCGGTGCGGCGCGCCAACCGCACGTTCTGCGAGCTGGCGGACGTCCCGCTCACCGCCGTCGCGGGCAAACCGTGGCTGTCGCTCGTGCCGCCCGGGTGGGCGGACCCCATCGCCGATCTGGTGCAGGACCCCAACCCCGCCACGACGATCGAGCTGCGCGCCGGAAACCGGCTGTTCCTGGCGTCGGCCCTCGCGCTGATGGATGCGGGCACCGCCGCCACCGTGCTCGTCGTCGAGGATCAGACCGACCGACGGCGGCTCCAGGAGCAGCTGTTTCAGTCGGAGAAAATGTCGGCCATCGGCCAACTGATTGCCGGTGTGGCCCACGATCTCAACAACCCGCTGGCGTCGGTCGTCGGCTTCGCCGATTATCTCGTCGAGACGGCGGGGGCGGCGCCACCCGAGATGCTGGAGCCGCTGCGCGCCATTCAGCAGGAAGCCGAGCGGGCGGCGAACATCGTCAAGAATCTGCTGGGGTTTGCCCGCAAGCAGGAACGGCGCCGTCAGGTGACCTCCGTCGAAGACCTGGTGTCGTCCACACTCCTATTACTGAAGAACGAGCTGCTCGCCGGCAAGATCGAGGCGCAGGTGCAGATCGGACTGGACGTGCCGGACGTCAATGTGGACGCCAACCAGATCCGGCAGGTGCTGATGAACCTGATCACCAACGCGGTGCAAGCGGTCGCCACGCAGGGCGGCGGCCACGTCACGGTCCGGGCCATGCCCTGGCTCGACGGCGCCGCGATCACCATCGCCGATGACGGTCCCGGCATCCCACCGGCCCTCGGGGAGCGGATCTTCGAGCCGTTCTTCACGACGAAGCCGGCGGGCACCGGCACGGGCCTGGGCCTGTCGATCTGCCAGGGAATCCTGAAGGAGCACGGCGGGCGGCTGGCGCTGGTCCCCTCCGACGGCCGGGGGGCCACCTTCCGCGTGGAGTTGCCGGCCGGCAGCGCCCCGCACGGGCCCGCCCCGCGGCCCAGCCCCGTCCCGGCGGCACTGCGCGTGCTGGTGATCGACGACGAACCGCACATCCAGCACTACATGCGCGCCACGCTGGAGGCGTGGGGCCACACGGTGACGGTCGCGCCCGACGGCGCGACCGGATTCGCCAACGCCTTGGCGGAGCCATACGACGTGATCATCACGGACCTCCGCATGCCCGAAGTGGGGGGACGCGAGATGTTCGAGCGCCTGACGCGCGAGCACCCCGATCTCGCCCGCCGGGTGGTGTTCAGCACCGGGGACACCGTCCGCGGCGACACGCTGGCGTTTCTGGAATCGCTCGGGCGCCCGTACCTGCGCAAGCCGTTCTCGCTGGCCGAGCTCCGGGGCGCGGTCGCCGACGCCATCCAGCGGGCGGGGCTTCGCGCCCGGGCGTGAGGGCCCTCCGCACCACCCTCGTCGTCCTCAGCGCCGTGCTGCTCGGCGCGCACTTCCTGCGTGCCGGGCAGCTCGTCCTGGCGGGAGCCAGTGCCGCCGCGCCGCTGCTCCTCGCCGTGCGCCGCCCCTGGGCGCCCGTGCTGCTGCGGGTCCTGCTCCTGCTCGCCGCCGCCGAGTGGATCCGGACCGCCCTCGTCCTGATTCGCCGGCGCGCCGCCGACGGCGAATCCTGGACCCGTCTCGCCATCATTCTCGGCGCCGTGGTTCTGCTCACGGCGGGAGCGGCGCTGGCCGTGCGCGCCCGGCCCGCCGACCCCACCCCACGCCCGCCCGCCTAGGCAACCTCTGCACGAAGGCGGTAACCGTGGGACCCGGAGGGCGCACCGCTGCTGACGTGCGCCGAGCTTCTCCCGCACCGTGCGGCAATTGCCCCGCCGGCCGGAGCGGGTTTGATTGCGGGTGTCCGCACTCCGCCGCCCGGGCGGGGTAGCAGGCGGTGGACCCAGACCCCACGGCAATGATCTACGTCTGCATTGCTGCCAACAACGATGCGGCCACCATCGGGTTGCTGCTCTGGAAGATCCGCCAGGTCTTCCAGTCGTTCCCGCGCGAGTACCAGCTGCTGGTCGCCGACGACGGATCGACCGACGCCACTGCCGACGTCCTGAGCCGCTACCAGCGCGCGCTGCCGCTGACCGTGCTGCGCCAGGAGCGGCCCCGCGGGCCCGCGGCGTGCACCGAGGCGCTGCTGCGCGAGGGGCTGCGCCGTTCGGACCGCCCACGCCGCGACGTGGCACTCGTCATCCCCCCCGATTTCACCGTGTCGCCCGACGGACTGCCCGAGCTCCTGCGTCGGATCGACTCGGGCGCGGACCTCGTGGTCGGCGAGACCCCCGCTGCGGCGTTGCCGTTCGGCGCGCGGCTCGTGCGACACCTCACCCCCTGGCTGCTGCCGGCGGCGGCGCGCGTCCCGGGGGTCCGGGACGTCCTGTCGGGCTGCGCGGCGATCCGCCTCGTGACCGTGCGAGGGGTGCTGCAGGAGGGCGTGACGCCATTCAGCACCACGCATCCGCTCGCGTGGCGCGCGGAGCTCGTCGCGTGGGCGGCCGGTGGGGCGCGGCAGGTCGCCACCGCCCCGCTGCTGTGGGCACCGGGGGCGGTGCCCTTCGCGCGCGTGCGCACCGTGCCCCTCGCGGTCGCCCTGAAGCGCGCCGGCCGTCACTTGCCGGCGCCCCGCGTCGCCCCATCGCCACCCGCCCGCTCCGAGCGCGCCGCGCCCGCGCAGCGGTCCGCATCATGAAGCGTCTCCTCGCCACTGCTGCGTGCCTGGGGCTCGCGGCGCCGGCCGCCGGTCAGGCCCCGGCCGTCCCGTCAGCGGCCCCGGTCGACCCCCGGACGTGGGTCGGCGAACGACTGGAGTACGACGCCAAGTTCGGGTTCCTCAACATCGGCGGCGCCGAGCTCCAGGTAGCCGGACTCGACACCGTGCGCGGCGACAGCACCCTCCACATCCGGTTCCTCATTCGGGGCGGCAACCTGCTCTACCGCCTGCACAACGAGTGGGACTCCTGGGTGGCGCTCACGGACTTCACGTCCCGCCGCTTCATTCAGGACCATGAGGAGGGCAACCGGCGATACCGGAACGCCTACGACATCTTCCCGGATTCGGGCTTCTATCGGCGGGAGGGAGTGGATTCGGTGCTGTCCACCTCGGCCCTGCCGCTCGACGACGCCGCGTTCTTCTACTTCGTGCGGACGGTCGAGCTCGAGCCGGGCCGGCGCTACGAGTTCCACCGCTACTTCAAGCCCGACCGCAACCCCGTCATTCTGGAAGTCGTGGGCCGGGACACGGTCGACGTGCCGGCGGGCCGGTTCGACTGCCTCGTCGTGCGACCGATCATCAAGGGCGGGGGCATCTTCAAGGAACAGGCGGAAGGACGCATGTGGATCACCAACGACGCGCGCCGCCTCGTGGTGCAGATCAAGAGCAAGTTCTACTTCGGCTCCCTCACGTTCCGGCTGACCCGCCTGCGGGAAGGGGCCGCGGCGGCCGAGGCCCCCTGACGCCACGCGGGGCCCGCTGTCGGGCCCCGCGCGTTACGGATCACCGCCGGCCGTCAGGCCGCCCGTGGCGGTTTCCGGCCCTTGATCGTGTCGTGCACCTTGGCGGCGGTGCTCGGACTCACCACCTTCAAGACCAGATAGAGCACGAACCCGATGGCGGCGAGCCAGAGGAGGTTCACCAACAGCGTCATGGCGAACCCGAGCAAGCCGAACAGCAGCTTGATGGCGAAGAAGCCGATGATGGCCAGAACGGCATATCCCAGAAGCGTGCGCATGGTCTCCCTCCTCGACCCACGGAGCGCGGTAGCGTGCGTCACAGTTGCCCACCAACTATCCTACGAACGTAGGCCCAACCGGGTTTCAGGACAAGGCGAACCTTCATGACGCAGCCGGATGTGCTGGTCGTCGGCGGTGGGATCATCGGGGCCGCGGTGGCGCGGGCACTCGCGCTCGACGGGCTCGCGGTGAGCGTCCTGGACAGCGGGCGCGAAGCCGGCATCGCCACCCAGGCGTCGGGCGGCATGCTCGCGCCACTCGCCGAAGCACACGAGGGCGATCCGCTGATCGGCATCGGCATCCGCGGCCGGGACCTGTGTCGGCAGCTCGCTCCGACGCTCGCGGAGGAAACCGGGGTCGACATCGGGCTGTGGCAGGACGGCGTCTTGAAGGTCGCCTTCACCGAAGACGATGAAAGCCAGGCGCGCGGCCTGGTGGCGTGGCATCGCCAGCAGGGACTCAACAGCGAGTGGATCACCGCGGGCGAATTACTGCACCGGTGCGGCGGCATCAACCCCGAAGCGCGGGGCGCGCTGCTCGCTCCCGAAGATGGCGCGCTCGAACCGCTCGCGTTTCTGGAGGCGCTGCTCGTGAGTGGCGCCCGCCGCGGCGTGCGGCTCGCGCGGGGCGAGCGCGCCCTCGGCATCGAGATCCGGGAGCATCGCGTCACCGGTGTCCGCACCGAGTCGCAGACGCTTGCCGCCGGCGCGGTGGTGATCGCGGCGGGCGCCTGGTCCGGTCGGCTCGAGGGCCTGCCAAGGCCCCTGTCCGTCGAGCCGGTCCGCGGCCAGATGCTGGCGTACCCCTGGCCCGACGCGGAGCCGTCGGCCATCGCCTATACGGGCCGCGGCTACGTGCTCCGGCGCGGCAACGAAGCGATCGCCGGCAGCACGATGGAGTACGTCGGCTTCGACGCCGCCGTCACGCCGGAGGGACGCGAGCACGTGGCGCGCACCGCAGCGAAGGTGTACCCGGCGCTGGCGAACGCGGCGATCCAGCGCTCCTGGGCCGGGTTCCGCCCGGGGACGCCGGACGGGCAGCCGATCGTCGGCCCGGACCCGGAAGTGCCCAACCTCTGGTACGCCACCGGGCACGGGCGCAACGGTATCCTGCTGGCGAGCGTGACCGCAGAGATCATCGCTCACCTAATGCGGGGGGATCCCCGCAACGGGTTGGAGATCGACCTCGCCCCCATCAGTCCCAGCCGCTTTTGGAGCTTCTGAGCCGGCCTCAACCGTCCGGTTGAACTCCGACCCTCCGCCGCTGGCCCTGCCCTGCGGGCCTAACTATGTTTCGCCCTCTATGGAACTTGTGCCCCTCACGTCCGGCCGGAGCGGCGCGTCGCTCACCCCCGGAGCGGCGCCGGTACGCAAACCCAGCTGGCTCAAGGTCCGGGCGCCCGGCGGTGCCAACTACGTCGACGTCAAGCGGCTGATGCGCGAGCTGCGCCTCACCACGGTCTGTGAAGAGGCGCACTGCCCCAACATTGGCGAGTGCTGGGAGCATCGCGCGGCGACGTTCATGATCCTCGGGGACGTCTGTACGCGGAACTGCGCGTATTGCGCCGTGGCCCACGGGACCCCGGCCCCGTATGACGCCGACGAACCCGAACGGCTTGCGGAGGCCGTCGCCCAGATGGGTTTGCGGCACGTCGTGATCACGAGTGTGGACCGCGACGACCTGCCGAACGGCGGCGCCGAAGCGTTCGCCGGCTGCGTGACGGAAATCCGACGGCGCCTGCCCGACGCGTCGGTCGAGTTGCTGATCCCCGATTTCAAAGGGTCGGACCCGGCGTTGCAGATCGTCGTGGACGCCCGGCCGGACATCGTCAATCACAACCTGGAGACCGTCGAGCGGTTGTACCGCATCGCCCGACCCGGGGGGCGCTACGCGCGCGCGTTACGGCTGCTGCGCCGCGCCAAGGAGATGGCTCCCGACGGCCTGACCAAGTCGGGCATCATCTGCGGGCTCGGGGAGGAGTGGGACGAGCTGCTCGTGGCCATGCGCGACCTTCGCGAGCAGCAGGTCGACATCCTCACGCTGGGCCAGTACCTGCGGCCGTCGGACGGGCACCTGCCCGTGGCGCGGTTCTATACGCCGGACGAGTTCGCCGAACTCCGCCGCGTCGGGCGCACGATGGGCTACCGGCACGTCGAAGCCGGCCCGCTGGTGCGATCGTCCTACCACGCCTGGGAACAGGTGCAGCAGGCGGAGGCCGCGCGGTGACGGCGGCGGCCCACTCCGGCGCGTCGCTCGACCCCACCCGGAAGGCCTTCTATCACGGGCTGCTGCGCCAGATGGTCCAGCTGCGCCGATTCGAGGAACGTGCCGGCGAGGCGTACGCCCAGGGCCGGATCGGCGGCTTCTGTCACCTCTACATCGGTCAGGAGGCGGTCGCGACCGGCGCGATCTCGGCCCTGCGGGACGACGACTACCTCTTCGCGAGTTATCGGGAGCACGCGCATGCCCTCGTCCGGGGCACCCCCGCGCGCGCGGTCATGGCGGAGCTCTTCGGCAAGGCCACCGGCTGTTCCGGCGGCAAGGGCGGCTCCATGCACCTGTTCGACGCGCCGAGGCATTTCCTCGGCGGCCACGCGATCGTGGGCTCCCATATCCCGATCGCCGCAGGAGCCGGGTTCGCCATCAAGGCCCGCGGCACCGACCAGGTCGCCGTTTGCTTTTTCGGCGAAGCCGCGGTCAATATCGGCGCGTTCCACGAGACGCTGAACATGGCGGCGCTGTGGGAGCTGCCCGCGATCTTCATTTGCGAGAACAACCGGTACGGCATGGGCACGGCCCTGGAGCGCGCCGCGGCGGTCTACGACATCGCGCACCGGGCGTGCTCGTACGACATGGCGTCGGAGACGGCCGACGGCATGGACGTGCTTGCCATGTACGAGGTCACCGCGCGGGCCGTCGAGCGCGCGCGGGACCGCAAGCTCCCGACGCTCATCGAGGCACGGACGTACCGGTACATGGGCCACTCCATGGCGGACCCCATTCACGGCCATTACCGCACCAAGGAAGAGCTCGAGGAGCAGAAAGCCCGGGATCCCATCGAGCATCTCACGGGACTGCTGCGGGACGCCGAGCTGCTGTCCGCGGCGGAGCGCGACGCCATGCGCCAGAGCGTGGAGGAGGAGGTCGACGACGCGGTGCGGTTTGCCGACGAGAGTCCCGACCCCGAACCGGGCGCCCTGTACACCGACGTGTACGCCGACTGACATGGCAACCATCACCTACCGCGATGCCCTCAACCAGGCGCTGCGCGAAGAGATGCAGCGGGACGAGACCGTCTTCCTCATGGGCGAAGAGGTGGGCGTCTATCAGGGCGCTTACAAGGTCAGCCGCGGTCTGCTGGAGGAATTCGGCCCCAGCCGCGTCGTGGACACGCCCATCGCGGAGTTGGGGTTCGCGGGCATCGGCGTGGGCGCCGCGATGGTGGGCCTCCGTCCCGTCATCGAGTTCATGACCTGGAACTTCGCGCTACTCGCCATCGATCAGGTCGTCAACTCCGCCGCCAAGATGCTCTACATGTCCGGCGGCCAGACCCCCATGCCGGTGGTCTTCCGCGGCCCGGGGGGCGCCGCCCTGCAGCTCGGCGCCCAACACTCCCAGGCCCTGGAGGCGTGGTTTGCGCACGTTCCCGGCCTCAAGGTGGTCGCGCCTGCCACCCCGTACGACGCCAAGGGGCTGCTCAAGTCCGCCATCCGCGACAACAACCCCGTCGTGTTCCTCGAAGGGGAGATGCTCTACAACGCGAAGGGCGAGGTGCCGGACGAGGAGTACACCATCCCGCTCGGCCGCGCGGATGTGAAACGCGCCGGCGCCGACGTGACGCTCGTCTGTCACTCGAAGACCGTTGCGGTGGCGCTCAAGGCCGCCGACCAACTGGCCGACGAGCTGGGGATCGCCGCCGAAGTCGTGGATCTGCGCACCATCCGTCCCCTGGACGTGGATGCGCTCGTGACGAGCGTCCGGAAGACGAACCGCTGCGTCGTGATCGAGGAGGGCTGGCCCTTCTGCGGCGTCGGGGCGCAGGTCGTCGACGAGCTGCAGCGTGAGG
>JBFGDF010000043.1:0-19913 GCA_041580775.1 Gemmatimonadales bacterium | reverse complement strand
GAAGGGAATCGATCGGCGGGCAGCTTGCTCAGCGCCGTGCCGATCGCGGCCGCGACGTGCGGCGGGACCGTGTCCCGGATGGCGGTGACCAGCGGCGCCTTTTCCGTGATCACCTTGGCGACGATCGCCTGCGCTGTGCTCCCCGTGTACGGCGGATCGCCGGTCAGCATCTCGTACAGCATGGCGCCCAGGCTGTACACGTCGCTCCGCGCGTCCAGCTCGCGGTCGCCCATGGCCTGTTCGGGACTCATGTAATGCGGGGTCCCGATCGAGAGTCCGGTCTCCGTCAGCCGGTTGCCACCCGCGTGACTCACCGCCAGCGCGATCCCGAAGTCGGCGATCAGCGCCTGCCCGTCGTGAATCAGGATGTTCTCGGGCTTGATGTCGCGGTGGATCACGCCCTGCCGGTGGGCGTAATCGAGCCCAGCCGCCACGCTGCGGCTGATCGCGATGGCGTCGTCCACGCCGAGCTGCTTTTCCCTACTCAGCTTGTCGCGCAGGGACTCGCCCTCCACGTACGGCATGACGTAGAAGAGGAACGAGTCGGCTTCGCCCGAGTCGTGCAACGGGAGAATGTGCGGGTGCTGCAGGTTGGCGGTGACCTTGATCTCGTTGAGGAACCGCTCGGCGCCGATCACGGCGGCGAGCTCCGGGCGCAGCACCTTGAGCGCGACTTTGCGGTCGTGTTTCACGTCCTGCGCGAGGTACACGGTCGCCATGCCGCCCGCGCCCAGCTCGCGCTCGATCCGGTAACGGTCGGCGATGGCCGCGCTGAGGCGATCGGTGATGCCGGACATCGCGCCCCCTCAGCGGGCCAGTGAGTGCAGACTGGGATCGGCCGCGTGCCACACCGCCCGCAAGTCCGCCGCCGCACGGGCGGCGGATTTCCGGTCGCCTGCCGCCGCCGCGGCCCGGGCGAGCCCCGCGAGCGCGCGGGCCCGCTTTGGCGCGAGGGCGAGGGCCCGCACGAATGCCGCCTGGGCCTCCGCCGGGCGGTTCGCCGCGAGCAACACCTCCCCCAGCAGTTCGTGCGACGGCTTCACGATGTCGGGCGGACCGAACTCCAGCGGCAGGCCATCTTCGATCGTGGTCGCCGTGCGCAGCCGCTCGATGGCGGCATCCAGGCGGCCCTCGGCCGCCGCGAGCGCCGCTTCGAGCGACCGAGCCATCACCGCGATCCGGCCGGCGTTGCCGCCGTACGGGTCCGACGCACTGTCTGGCGGTGCCGCGGGCTGCAGCGCCGCGAGCGCGGCCTGCGCTCCGGCCCGGTCGCCACGCTTGAGCGCCGCATAGCCGGACACGAACGTGTCCATCGCGCGGGGGATCGGGCCGCTGCCCTCGAGGTCGATGGCCCAGTCGAGCACCGCATCGTCCCAGCGCTCCGTGTTGATCACGTAGTGGGCACGCATCGACGCGAGGTAGCTCCGCTGCCCCACGCGGGCCGCCGTCCCCATCTCGCCCTTGGCGCGTTCCAGGTGCGCCCGGGCATCGGCCCACCGGCCCTGCTGGAGCAGGCCGTACTCGAGCCAGGCCGTGTAATGTCCCGGACCCCAGCCCGTGAGCCCGGCGGCGACCTCGTTTTGCGAGACGACCTCGTCCCACATGCCCAGCGCGAGGAAGATGTGGGTCGTCATGTGCTGGGCATGCGCGGCGTCGGGCGCGATGCGGGAGTACGCGCGCGCGGCCGGGAGCCCCAGGGGCGCGTGGACGGGGTCGTCGAACGAGTGAATCAGGTAATGCGCGCCGCCCGGATGATCGGGGTTGGCGCGAAACACCTCGCCGGCGACGGCGGCGGCGCGCATGTAGCTCGCGAAGACGCGGGTCGTGCCGGAAAGCCCCAGGATGGAGAGGGCGTAGAGCGCCTTGGCTTCCTGGTCGTCGGGAAACGCGCGCACGAGGTCCGCCAGGGCCTCGCTGTACGCGGTATCGCGCGCCGGCTTGGGGCCGGGGGCCCACAGGGCCTCGACCGCGTCGAGATAGAGCCGCTCACGCTCGGTCGGCGCCTTGGCGCGCCGCGCCGCGGGCGTCGCTGCCAGACGCTCGAGCGCCGCCCGCGCCGCGGCGTCATCCCACTCGCCCCACAGCGGGTGGTTGTACGCCAGCGCCTCGCCCCAATACGCCATTGCGAAATCCGGGTCGGCCACCTGTGCGTCGCGGAAGGCGCGCGCCGCCGAGCCGTACTCGAAGCTGTGGAGGTAGAGCGCGCCGCGGAGGAAATGCGTCTGCGCGGCGGGCGACCCGGACGTGGGAAAGTGAATGGCTCCGAGACGCGGGGCTTGGGCCGCGGCCGGCCAAACGGGCACGAGACTGACCGCGGCAATCAGCGCCGCGCCAATCCTGCAGTGGAACATGAAGGCTCCGAGCTGGGTTCGCTGAACCTACGGCGCGAACCGCCGGTCGGCCAGGTTGTCCGGCGATCAGCGGACCGGAGCCGGGCTCCTCACGACGGGCCGCGCGGATCGACCCGGCAGGTGCGGGCCAGGAAGTCCCACCACGCCTGCAGCCGCGATTCGCTGGCCACGATCGGGTAGGCCTCCCGGGCCAGGCGCCGGGCCTGCTCGGGGCGCTGCAGCAGGCACAGCGCGTAGATCCGGAACAGTCTTGCCGAGATGTAGAGGTCCGGCCGTGCCTCGCCTCGCCGCAACGGTTCCAGCGCGTCCTCGTAGCGCCGTTCCGAGAAGAAGCCGGCGCCAAGGTGGTATTGCCACGTCGGGAGGGCCAGTTCGTCCGGACTCAGGGTCCCGAGCCCGCGCTGCACGTCGGAGGTCGTGCCCAGGTGCCAGAGGACCGGTGCCGTCAGCGTCGTGCGCGTGAGCAGGAAATGGAGATCGTCCACGCTCTTGTCCAAGGGGTGTCCCGACAGCGTGATCAGGTCGTTGACGATCCGCTGGACCTCGAAGTAGGGAACGGTCCGCTCGATGAGTGGCGCCGGCCACAACCGTGTGATGAGGGGACTCTCCACGAAGCGCCGGCGGGCGCCCTCGGTCTCGGTGAAGGTGCGGAAGAGATCGCTCGAGCCCTGCCCGAGGGCGGAATCCGTGAGAATGCGTTTGGGGAAGTTGTCCACCAGGGGGAGTGCCTCGGCGCTCACCTCCCGCAGGTAGTGAATGTCGCCGATGAACAGCGCGCCGAGCTGTTCCGGCGTCTCCACCCCCAATGCCTTCATCTCTGCGGCCACGCGCGGCGTGTGCCACTGCCGCTCGAACCAGCCCGTCGAGACGCCCCCCGGCGCATGCCGCGTCCCGACCAGCATCACGTCTTCGCGCCAGCCGTGCCACAGGGACGCGTCGGGGAAGACGTCGCAGAAGGCCCGGATGATCCCCTTGGCGCTCCCGTCGCTCAGGGAGTGGAGGGGAAGCCAGTACGTCACAAAGCCGCCGTCGTGCAGCCGGTCGTACAACAGCTGGAAGTACTCGCGCGTGTAGAGGTTCACGACGGTCGCGATCTGCGGCGGCGGCGGCTCGCCCGTGATGAGGTCAAAGGTCCGATCCGTCGTCTGCAGGAAGTAGCGGCCGTCCTCGATGTGCACCCGAATCCGCGGATCGTTGAGCGGGTTCTCCGCGGGGTCGGGGAAGACGATCGCGTTCATCTCGAGCACGTCGCGGGAGATGTCGACCACGTCGATCGATTCGAGCGCGGCGGTCTCGGTCAGCGCCTTGGCGGTGGAGCCGACGCCGTAGCTGATGAGCAGGGCGCGTCGGGGATCGGGATGCAGGGCGACGGGCAGGTAGACGTACAGCTTCATGTAGCGTCGCGAGTGAAACTCGGTCGACGACATCGACAGCGCGTTGGTCACGAGGCGATAGCCCTGCCGGACCTGCCCGCGGATGAGCTCTTCGACGTAGAGAATCGTCTCGTTCAGCCCCTCGCGCAGTCCCGCCACCCGCCACTCCCGACCTGCGGCCCACCGTCCGGCCGCAGTCATCAGGTGTTGGCGCATCGCGCCCCACGGAAACAGCACCAGCGCCAGCAGCGCGACGCCGGCGACGGGGTACAGGACCCGCCGCGGCACCGGGCATCGGGTGAACACGAGCAGGCCGATGGCTCCGTACAGGATCGCGAGCAGAAACAGGGAGGCTTCCATCCCGAGCAGGGGGAGCAGGAGAAAGCCCCCGGCCAGGGCCCCCAGCGCGGCGCCGGTGGTGTTGGCGAAGGTGAGCACGCCAGTGGTCGTGGTGGCGGACGGGTAAGCCCGGCGCAGCGCGGTGCCCACGAGCGTGAAGAAGATGCCCGACAGGAACGACACCGGGAACATCAGGGGGACCGAGACCCGCAGCACGGAGGCGAAGCCCGCGATCTCCCGGTCGCCAAAGGGCGCCACGATCAGGGGGAAGGCGGCATAGGCGATGATACACAGCACGCCCGAGGCCAGCGACACGACCACGGCGTAGCGGAACCCGTCCGGATCCGATCGCAGCCAGGCGGACGCCACGAGTCCGCCCAGCGCGATGCCGGCGAGCACGACCGCCAGCATGACGGCAAAGGACAGCGTCGTGCCGACCACGAACAGCAGCAGCATCCGGAACCACACCACTTCCAGGGCCAGCAGCGCAAAGCCCGACAGGAACGCCGCGCCGAGCCAGGGTACGTCGGCGCCCCAGCGGACGGGCCGGGAAGGCTCGGCGACGGCCCCGGGGCGGAACGACCGGTAGACGAACGCCGCGGTCACGGCCGCCAGCACGTTCAGCGAGCCGGCCACCACGCCGGAGCCGTGGATGCCCAGCGCTCCCACGAGATACGTCTCCGCGACGATGGTTCCCGAGACCGCCCCGAGCGTGTTCCATCCGTAGAGCCTTCCGAGGGCTCGACCGAAGTTGGGGTCGGCCGCCACGAGCGCCTTGGTGAGCAGCGGGAGGGTCAGCCCCATGGCGGTGGACGGAATGAGCAGCAACGCGAACGCCAGCAGAAAGCGGGCGGGATTGAGCACCCAGGGCTGCTCGACGACCGGCCGGAGCAGCGGCGTGGTCAGCGGGCCCAGGGCGGGCAGGAGGACCACGAGCGCCACACCGGAGACCGCGATGACCGCCTCGAGTACGGCGTAGGCGCGGACCGGTGGACCGAGGCGGTCGCCCCGCCAGACCGCGGCGGCGCTGCCGAGGGCCAGCCCGCCCATGAAGCCGGACAGGACCAGGCTGGACGCCCAGATGCTGCTGCCGAATGCCAGGCTGGCCTGATGAAACCACAGCGTCTCGAAGATCAACGCGGAGGCGCCGGAGATGAAGAACACGGCACACAGCAGAGCTGTCATGTCACCAGTCGTGCCCAGGGTACTGGTAGCGTAGAGCGGAAGAGCCGCGCTGTTGGTGACTGGCGGCACGGTTGCCGCCAGTTTTCCCCCGCCGCTCCGGCCGAAAGGCTACATCGAGCGGACGCCCATCGTCACGACGTCGTCGATGCGGACCGTTTCGTACGAGAGATAGGGCTCGCCGTAGGCGGTGCGGATGAGGCTGCCGGCCCGGGCGCAGTGGATTCGGACATTCTCGTAGATGTCGTCGCCCGCCGGGAAGATCTCGCCGGCCGCCATCTTCCCGTCGAACTGCGACGCGTAGCAGCGGATGGCGGCGAGCTTGGCGTCGAACTCCTCGGAGATGTCCACCACGAACGTCGGCTTCACGGGATCTTCGCGATAGGCGAGCGTATAGAGGATCTTCTCCGGCCGGTGTGGTGTGCCGTCGGCCGGGTAGTTCCTGAGCCCCGCCAGGTAGGACGCGTCCCGGCACAGTTCCGAGGCCACCCGGTGGTCGGGATGGCGGCCGATGGGGAAGGGGAGAATCACCACCCGCGGCTGGAAATGCCGCAGCAGTTCGACGACCACCCGCCGGGTCTCGTCGGTGTTGTGCAATCCGGCGTCCGGGAGCCCCGCGTTGCGCCGCTCCGCGACACCCAGGATCTCGGCGGCGCGGGCCGCTTCCGTGCCGCGCTGCTGCTTCGAGCCGTGCGTCCCGGTCTCGCCCCCGGTGAGGTCGATGATGGCGGTGTGGTGACCGTGCCGCGCGGCCTTGATCAGCGTACCACCGCAGGTCAGCTCGACGTCGTCGGGGTGGGCGCCGATGGCGAGGAGATCGGTGTTCACGGCGTCATTCATAACGCAGCGCCTCGACCGGGTCCAGTTTGGCCGCCCGGTTCGCGGGCAGGATCCCGAAGATCAGGCCAATGGCCACCGAGACGGCCGTCGCGATGACCGCGCTCCAGACGGGCACGCCGGACTCGAGGCGCAGCAGGGACTTGAGCGCCTGGCCGAGCGCGAGTCCGGAGAAGACGCCGATCGCGCCACCGATCAGGGTGAGGGTCGCGGCCTCCACCAGGAACTGCCACAGGATTTCCGTGCGCGTCGCGCCCATCGCCTTGCGCACGCCGATCTCTTTGGTCCGCTCCGTGACGGACACGAGCATGATGGCCATGACGCCGATGCCGCCCACCATGAGGGCGACGCTGGACAGCACGATCATCACGAGGAAGAACACGCCCGTCAGCCGGTCGAACAGGCTCAGGACCTGGTCCGAGGTGATCATGTCGAACGTGTTGGGGTCCCCCGGGCGCAGGCCGCGCATCCGGCGCATCTGCACCGTGATCAAGTCCATGGCCCGGTTCACCGTGACCCCCGGCACCGGTTTCACCAGGATGATCAGGCTCTGGGTTTCGTCGTACCGGAACGCCCGCTTGCCGGCCTCGAAGGGGACGATGGCGGCGATCTCCTGGCCCGGCGGCTGGAAGATGTTCTCGGGCTTGCGGTACACGCCCACGACCCGGAACGGCGTGCTGCCCACCCGCATCGTCTTGCCGAGCGGATTCAGCTGCCCGAACACGCGCTCAGCGGCTTCCACTTCGACGATCACCACCTGCGCGCCGGACCGGACCTCCGAGGGGGTGAACAGTCGCCCCCCGGCCATGCCGCCGCCCAGGATCTCCATGAACCGGTCGTCCGCCCCGTAGACGACCGTCGGCTGGGTACGCGCGCCGCCGTAACTCAGCCGCTCGAGCACGCCCACCCAGATCGCCGAGTACGAGATCTCGGGGAGCGCGGCGATGGCCTCGGCTTCCCGCGCCGCGAGCACCGGCCGGATGCGGACTTCGCGGGGCAGGGCGTCGGGGTTGAGGGGCGTGGACGAAAAGAACCGCAGCACGCGGATGGTGGTCGGGCCGACGACCTCGATGGTGTTGATGATCTGGCCCCGGATGCCGTTCACGATCGAGGCCATCGCCATGACCGTCGACACCCCGATCACGACGCCGAGCACGGTGAGGGCGGAGCGGAGCTTGTTCGCCCAGATGGCGTCCAGTGCGATCCCGACGCCTTCGGTGACCGACCGGGCGGCGCGCGCCAGCCCGCCGGGCCGGAGCAGGACGGACATGCTGTCCGTGCCGAGGCCGCGCGACGACCCCTTCATTCGTAGCGTAGAGCGACGATCGGGTCGAGCCGCGCGGC
Source organism: Gemmatimonadales bacterium (assembly GCA_041580775.1). Classification (GTDB taxonomy): domain Bacteria; phylum Gemmatimonadota; class Gemmatimonadetes; order Gemmatimonadales; family GWC2-71-9; genus JAOTWJ01. The sequence continues at coordinate 12,487 of JBFGDF010000043.1, read as the reverse complement.
GCGGGTGGCCGGGTACACGCCAAAGACGACGCCGACCGAGGCCCCGAGCCCCAGCGCCACCAGCGCCGACCACCACGTCACCAGGGCAGGCAGCGGCGACACCAGCTGCACGAGCTGCGCAAGCAGGAAGCCAGCCAGCAGCCCGAGTGCGCCGCCGACGGTCGTGAGCGTCACCGACTCGGCGAGGAACTGCCGCCGGATGTCGCTATGCGTGGCGCCGAGCGATTTGCGGATGCCGATCTCGCGCGTCCGCTCGCGCACCGACATCAGCATGATGTTCATGATCACGATGCCGCCCACGACGATGCCGATGGCGACGACGGCCGGCACGACGGTGAAGATCACGCGGGTCAGGTTCTGCCAGAAGGTGATCAGGCCTTCGGCCGTGTCGACCGTGAAGTCGTTGCCCTCGCCCGGCCGCAGGCGGTGTGCGATGCGCATCGCCTCTTCCGCCCGCGCCATGCCGCCCGCCACGGCGTCGGCGGAGACCATCTTCACCGAGATGACGGTGGTGCGCCGGCGTCCGTACATCGCCTCGAAGGCGGTGATCGGGAGCATGACGAAACCGTCCCACGACTGGCCGAGCACGGTGCCCTTCGCGGCGATCACGCCTTTCACGGTGAACTGGCTGGTGCGGACCCGGATCTTCTGGCCGATGGCCTGCTCCGGGGTGTCGAACAGCTTCTCGGCGACGTCCCAGCCGAGCATGGCGACGGGCCGGCGCTCGCGCACGTCGACGTCACTGAACGCCTCGCCCGCGGCGAACTCGTAGTCCTGCACGACCAGGTAGGGGGGCGTGACGCCGAAGATCAGGACGTCACCGACGGTGCGATTGCGCCACTTGACGTCCGCCTGGGGGGTGGGCCACCCCGACTGGAGCGCGACGGCCTGGGCGTCGGGGAGCGCCCGCTCGACGAATGGGACGTCCTCCGGTGCGATGATGGGGCGGCGCTGGAGGCGTCGCCACTCGTCGTCGTCCACGAGGCCGACGGAGATGGGCGTCCGGCGGATCTGGAAGGCGTTCGTGCCGACGATGGCGCCGGCCACGTTGTCGCGCACGTACGCGTTCATGCCCTGGATGACCGCCACCACGGCCACCAGGAACGCGACGGACACGATGATCCCCAGCAGGGTGAAGAACGAGCGCAGCTTGTGGGCCACGATCGTCTGCAGGGCGAGGCGGAGACCTTCGAAGACGGGCATGAGGATTCAATCTACATTCAGCACAGGGTCCGCCGGGCCATTACTCGTAGCGCAGGGCCTCTACCGGATCCAGGCGGGCCGCGCGGGCGGCCGGGTAGATCCCGAACAGGATCCCGGTGAACGCGGCGGCGGCGAGCGCCGCGACGACCGACCACAGCGGCACTTCGGCGGGCAGCGGCGTGGACTGGGCGACGCCGAACGCGATGATGCCACCCAGCACCATGCCGACGGCCCCCCCCACGAGCGTGAGCGTCGCGGCCTCCACCAGAAACTGCCACAGGATCTCGCGGCGCGTGGCGCCCAGCGCCTTGCGGACGCCGATCTCCCGCGTGCGCTCCGTGACCGAGATCATCATGATGGCGACGACGCCCACGCCTCCCACCATCAGCCCCACCCCGGACAGCACGATCATCACCAGGAAGAACACGCCGGTCACCTTGTTCCACGTGTCCAGCAGCTTGTCCTGCGTCACGACGTCGAAGTTGTTCTCCTGGCCGGGGCGCAGGCCCCGCATCGTGCGCAGGGCGATGGTCACCTGATCGATGGCGCCGGCCACGGTGACGCTGTCCGACGGCGAGACGGCGAACCGCATCCAGCCCCACTGCGGGTTGAAGTACTTCTTCAGCGCGCCATGCGGGACGATCGCGCGCGGGCCCTCGCCGTCGCCGAACAGGTTCGGCGGCGGCGTGTAGACGCCGATCACCGTGAACTGCTGGCCGCCGAGCTTGAACGGCTTGCCGATGGGGTCGCCCTGGCCGAACAGGCGGTCGGCGAGCTTGACCGTGACGACGGCCACGCGCGCGTTCGTCAGCGCCTCGACCCGGGTGAACGACCGGCCGGGGTAGACGTCGCCCCCCGAGACCCGCACCCAGTGCTCGGACCGGCCTTCGATGCCCACGGAGCTCAGCTCCTGGCCGCCGTACGACGCGGAGCCGCCGTACCACTCGATCACGTCGACGAACGACACGCCTGGCAGCTCGGCGACGCGGGCGGCTTCGGTCACGGTGAGGTGCGGCCGGCGGCGCCACGGGCTCATCTCGTCCGACCCGTCGGAGACGTGAATCCCGCCCTGGAAGAACCGCGTCACGTAGAACGTGCGGCCGCCCGCTTCCTCGAAGATGTCGGCCACGCCCTGGTTGATGCCGGTGATGATGGACGCGATGACCATCACGACCATCACGCCGATGGCGATGCCGAGGATGGTGAGCGCCGCGCGCAGCCGGTTGCTGCGGAGCGCGCTCAGCGCGATGCCCACCCCTTCGAAGATCGCGGTCACGTCTCGTGGCGGATGGCGGTGATGGGGTCGAGCCGCGCGGCGCGGCTCGCCGGGTAGATCCCGGCGACGATCCCCACGCCGGCGCCGAGCGCCACGCCCGCGACGATGGACCACGGCGCGACGGCGGCGGGGAGCGGGGTCACGGCATTCACTAGAGCCGCCCCGGCGAGTCCGGTCCCCACCCCGACCGCCGCGCCGACGGTGGCGATGGTGGCCGACTCCACCAGGAACTGGCTCAGAATGTCACGGCGGCGGGCTCCGAGCGACTTCCGGATCCCGATCTCACGCGTGCGCTCCGCGACCGACATCAGCATGATGTTCATGATCACGATGGCACCCACCACGAGCGAGATCGCCACGAGCCCGGGAAGCGCGATCATCAAGATCCGGTTGATCCCGGCCCAGAAGTCGAGCACCGCATCGGCGGTCTCGATGGCGAAGTTGTTGTCTTCCGTGGGGCGCAGGTGCCGCCGCGTCCGCATGACGGCCTCGGCCTCGGCCATGGCGACCTGGAGCTCGCCGAGAGAGTTGGCCTTGAGCATCAGGGCGTCGACCACGCCGGGCGGGTTCACGAACCGCTTGGCCGGGGCGAAGGCCGTCGTCACCGCGAACTTGTCCAGCGAGATCCCGAACAGATTTCCCTGCTTCTCCACGATTCCAATCACGCGGTACGGGATGCCCTGGATCTTCACCTCCTTGCCCAGGGCGTCACGGCCCTCGAACAGGCGCTCCGTCAGCTCCCAGCCGAGCACGATCACAGGCGTGCCAGCGCGGACCTCCTGCGCGCTGAACGCGCGGCCGGCACTGATGGGCATGTTCCGGATGTCGAACCAGCGCTCGGTGGCGGCGATGACTTCGATGTCCCGCGCCAGCTTGCCGCGATACTCGAGCGTCGTCCGGTTGGCCGACTCCCAGGCGGACACGTTGGGCACCGAGATCGCCGCACTCACGGCCGCGGCGTCCTCGTAGGAGATGCGCGGGCGGCGCACCCACGAGCGCCACATCTCCTCGGTGACCTCGCCGGTCTGGAAGTTGGGGAAGCGGCGGAGGTGGAACGTGTTCACGCCCAGCAACGTGCCGGCGAAGCGATCCGTCATGTAGTTGTTCATGCCCTCGACGATCGAGACCACCGCGATCAGGAACGTGACGCCGATGAACACGCCGATCACGCTGAAGGCGGTCTTCATTTTGTTCGCCCAGATCGTCTGGAGCGCGAGGCGGATCGCCTCGAAGATCTGCATGGCTACGCCGCGTGCCGCGCGGTGTCGGAGTGGACCCGCCCGTCGTGCAGCGTCACGACCCGATGCGCGTGCGCGGCGATGTCCTGCTCGTGTGTGACCATGATGATCGTCTGGCCCTGGCCGTGCAAGGCGTTGAAGACCGTCATGATCTCCCCGCTCGTGGCGGAATCGAGGTTGCCGGTGGGCTCGTCGGCCAGCAGAATGCTCGGATCGTTCACGAGCGCGCGGGCGATCGCCACGCGCTGGCGCTGCCCGCCCGACAGCTCGTTGGGCCGGTGATGCGCGCGGTCCGCGAGGCCCACCCGGTCCAGGGCATGCGCCGCCCGCCGCCGCCGCGCGCGCGCGGAGACACCCGCGTAAATGAGCGGCAGCTCCACATTGTGCAGCGCGCTGGCGCGAGGCAGCAGATTGAACGTCTGGAACACGAACCCGATCTCCCGGTTGCGGACGCGCGCCAGCTCGTCGTCGGACATCCGGGACACCTCGGTGGCATTGAGCCAGTACTGACCGGCGGTGGGCGTATCGAGGCACCCGATCAGGTTCATCAGCGTGGACTTGCCCGAGCCGGATGGCCCCATGATGGCCACGTACTCGTTGCGCGGGATGTCCAGGTCCACGCCGCGGAGCGCGTGCACCCGCTCGGCGCCCATGTCGTAGTCGCGCGTGAGCCCGCGCACGCGAATGATCAGCGCCGTCTGGGTCATGACGCCGTCCTCGCCGCCTGCCCGTCCGTCTTCATCGGCCGGACCCGCGAGCTGTCCTTGAGGTCGCGGATGGCCTGATACGGGCCCGCCACGATGGTGTCGCCCTCCGCGAGCCCGCTCAGCACCTCGAAGTGCTCCTCGCCGGCGATGCCCACCTTCACGGGCCGGAACTGGGCCGTTCCGTTGTGGACGACGAACACCCCCTCGGTCTCGCGCTTGCCCTTGGTCGTGTCCCGCGGCGCCGTCTCGGTGGAGATCACGGTGTGTTCTCGGACCGTGAGCGCGATGATGGGAATCGCCAACACGCTGTCCCGCGTGGCGGTGACCATCTTCGCGGTCGCCGACAGGTCGGGCCGGACGTCGGGCGGCGGGTCGTCCAGCGTCACCTCGACGTCGTAATCCACGGCCCGGTCGGCGCCGGCCGCGGCCGAGATGAGCCGGACGGCGCTCTGCGCGATCTTCGTCACCCGGCCGGTGAACGTGGTATCGGGGAACGCGTCGATGGTGATCTCGGCGGAGTCGCCCAGCGACAGCCGCACGACGTCGGTTTCGTCCACCTGCACGTTCACCTGGATGATGGAGAGATCGCTCACGGTGAGCAGCAGGCCCGTCTCCCGGGAGAAGGTGCCCGGCACCGCCACCTCGCCTTCCTCCACGGCGACGCGGGTGACCTGCCCCACCATGGGGGAACGCAGCACGGTCTTGGCGAGCTGATCGCGCGCCTCCTGGAGCGCGGCGCGGGCCTGATCCACCTGCCGCTGCGCCGACAGCGCGACCGCGGCGGCCACCTGAAACTGGGTCTCCGCCTGCTCGAGCTGCTCGTCCGAGACGAGATTGGGGTTCTGCGCCTTCAGCTCCTTTGCACGCGTCGCCGCGCGCTCCGCCTGCGTGCGGCTGGCCTCCGACTGGATCGCCGACGCCTGGGCCGACGCGAGGCCCGCCTCGGCGCGGGCGACGGCGGCCTCGAACGTCGAGGGGTCGATCCGCAGCAGCAGGTCGCCCTTCTTGACGAACTGGCCCTCCTGCACCGGCAGCTCGATGATGCGGCCCGTGATGTCGGCGCTGATGTCGACCTTCGTCTGCGGCTTGATCTTGCCGCTCGCGGTGACCGTCGCCACGAGATCCCGACGCGCCGTGGGCTCGAGTCGTACCTCGACCCCCTTGTCGCCGCGTCCCCGGAGCGCGAGCGACGCGACCGCGAGGACGCCCACGACGACGATGCTCCCGATGATCAGCTTCTTGCGTGCCATACCGGCGTTCCGTTCTCCCGTCGCGTGCTAGCGGAGCGGCCGCCCCACGGCCGCTTCCAGCGTCGCAATCGCGCGATGATAGGCGTAGATCGCGTTGATGTAGTCGGCCTGGGCGCGCTGCTCGGCGAGCTGCGCGTCCAGCAACTCGAAAAAGGTACCCGATCCCACGCGGTAGCGCTCCGTCGCCAGCCGCAGCTGTTCCTGCGCCGCCTGCCGGTTGGTCTCCTGGATCCCGACCGCCTGGTAGGAGGCCCGCAGCCCGTAGAACGCCTCACTCACGTCCGTGCGGACCTGGAGGCGGCGCGCCTCGACCTGCTGCTGCGCGTCGTCGGCCAGCTGCGAGGCCTGCGCGATGCGGGCCGGCCGGCCGAACTGGGTGAAGAGCGGCAGTGAGAGAACCACGCTCGCCGAGAACGGCTGCCGGGTGAAGCTGAACGGGAAGACGTCGTTCCCATCTCGAATGGCCTGCTCGTCGGCCGGGGTGAGCTGCAGCCTGTCGCAGTCGAGCGGTGCCTCCCCGGGATTCAGCCAAGACTGGTTCGTGAACTGGCATTCGGCCTGGCTGGCGAGCGCCCCCGTGCGGGCGTTCTGGATCAGGAAGTCGCTGTTGGTGAACTGCTGCGTGAAGCCCGACCAGCCCGCTGAGAAGCTGAGCGTCGGCAGCCATTGAGACTTGCTCGCCTTCGCGCTGGACCGGGCGGCGGCGGCCTGCGCGCGCAGCGCGTTCACGTCCGGGTTGTCGGCCTCAGAGGCCTGCAGCAACTCCCGCAGATCCCACATGGGCTGGACCACCGGGAACGTGTCCGTGAGCGTCACGACGGTCGGGTCGTCCGGCGCCGGGACCCCCATCTGTTGGAACAGGCGCAGCTTCTCGACGATCACCCGCTGGTCGGCCTCGAGCAGCCCGACTTCCGCCTGGCCGCGGGCCACCTGCGCCTGGCGCACGTCCAGCAGGGTCGCCTGGCCCACCTGATAGCGGGCCTCGGCGAGCCGGAGAAACTCCTCGTTCCGGGTGAGCTGCGAGCGCGCGAGCCCCACCTGCTCTTCCGCCTGGAGCACGGCGAGGTACTGCTGCGTGATTCCCGCCCGGAGGTTGTTGCGTGCGCCGTCGATGGTGGCGTCGGTCGCCCGCAGCTGGGCCTTGGCCAGCCCCGGCTGAGTGAGCGTGGCGCCGGACAGCTGCCAGCTCAGTCCCAGGGAGTAACTCGACCCGATCGTGCCCGATTCCTGGTTGAACTCCTGGGCCAGGAAGGTCTGCGAGCCGGCGCCCCGGTAGTTGAAGCCGCCGCTGGCCGTCAGGGACGGCATGAACAGCTCGGAATAGGCGTTTCGGACGTCCCACACCGCGGCCCCGCGGTCGTTGGCGACCTGGCGGTAGGCGGGATTGCTCCGCTCGGCCAGCTGGACGGCTTCGTCCAGGCCGAGCGTCTGCGGGACGGAGGGAAGGACGGGCTGCTGGCCGGGGAGGCTGCCCGCTGTTCCGATCAGAAGCATGGCGGCGATCACACCTGCGCGCATAGCGACACCCTGTGGCTGAAATCCTGATGACGATCTGTGGTCCGGCTGAACGTACGCCCGGTCCACCGGAAAGTTTCAGGCTGGGACGCCGGGCCGGCCGGCGGAGTCAGCGGCGGGCGAGGCGGTCGGCGACGAGATTCCGGCTGGGGATGACGACCCGGAGCAGCCGGCCCTCCGCATCGAGCCAGATGTCCGTGACGTCCTCCCCGGAGCGGAGGACGAGATGGCGGGCGCTCGCGCCGCTGCCGTCCGGCACGGGCTCGGCGCCCAGGTCTTCGAGCATGGCCTGCCGGCGCCCCCCCGGCGGGGGGGCGTAGACCGTGACGGCGCCCGGCGTCAACCGGCCGGCGAGCGCGAACAGCGACAGCATCCGTTCATCGGCGAGCAGGGCACGGCCGCTGCCGGGGTATTCGCGGGCCGATTCGCCCTCACCCGATACCACCCGGACCGTGACCCGCCGTGCCCCGGCGGTCGCCACGACCCGGCGCACGGGCTGGGGCGGATAGTCGGCGCTGGCGAGGAACGTCACGGCCTGACCCGCGCCGTCCGTGATCACCTCGAAGCTGAAGTCCTCGCTGCCGATCACGCGGGCACCCTGCCGCACCACCAACCGCGCGCTGTCCCGAGCCACCTGTGCCGTCGCCACGGACAGCGGTGCCAGCGGGAGCATTAGCAGCAGCAGTTGGGCGACGCGGGTCATGGTGGGCTCACGGCGTGGAGGGATTGGGGCGGCCGGCCGAAGATGCGGGTCGCAATACGCTCGTAAATAAGATGGTACAGTCGCTCCCCCAACTCAACCGAGGCATGCGTCGGCCACCCCACCGAGCCCGGTCCTTCGTGGGGGATAGTGCGGTCTGCCCGGCGCCGGAACGCGCGCATGCGTCGCGCGGGCGGCACGTAATCCTCGGCGGCCTCGAGGTCCACGAGCTCCCGGTCGACGTATAGCAGCAAGGAGGTGTCGAGGGCGCCGCCGTGGAACGGCAGGGTCGCCTCCTCCACGTTGAGCCGGACGGTGAAGATGTCGACGGTCCGAATGGTGGCCGTATTGGTGCGCAGGGTGCTGAGGGCCTCCTGGTGCGGGTCGTGGCCGTGCGCCGTGAGGATGATGAACTGCCGGACGCCGCCTGCCTCCCAGTCTCCGACCAGATCGTTCAGGAACCGATGGAGCGTCTTGCGGCGGATGGCGGCATTCCCCGGATAGGGGGTGCGGGTGGCCGCGTTCACGCCATATTCCACCGTCGGCGCCCGCAGCACGCCGAACTCGGCGGAGAGGTCGTCGGCCAGCCGCTCGACGAGGATCGTGTCGGTGCCCAGGGGCAGGTGCGGGCCGTGCTGCTCGGTCGTGCCCGCCGGAATAATGAGCCGGGGGTCGCGTTCGAGCAGCGCGCGCACCTGCGCGGGGCGCAGGTACTTGAGTCGGAAAGGAGTGCGGTGACGGTCGTCCGGGTTGCTCACTGGGAGCTCGCAGTCGCCGGGGTCGCGGGGTTCCTGGGCGCGTGGCTCGTCGCGCCCGGGGCCGTCTGGGGGCTGGCCGCTGGCGCCGTGGCCGTCGTGGCGGTGGCGCTCGCCGCCCGCTCGCGCTGGCTCGTGAGTGTGCTGGTCGGGGGGCTCGCGCTGGGGGGCGTCGGGGCGGCGCTGTGGACGACCCACCAGGTCCGCCGCGTGGAGCGGCACTGGGAGCCCGACTCGACGGGCGTGCGGTGGAATCTGGTGAAGGACGCCGGCGACCGGCTGCGGACCGAGCTCGCCCAGGCCGTCGCGTCGGTCGACGCGCTCGCCGAGACCGGCATCGCCGCCGCCGGGCTCGAGCGGTCGGCCGCGTTCGCGCGGCTCGACGCCGCGGTGGCGCGCGACGGCGCGGAACACGGCACCGTGATCTTCGACGGCGACGGACGGCCGTGGGCCTGGAGCGGCCGCCACCGCGAACCCCAGACGCCCGTGGCGGGACTGGACGCGCGCATCACTGCATTCTACGCGGTGCTCGCCTCCGGTCGCCAGGGACCAAGCGGAATGTACGCGGTGGCCCACGTGGTGCTGAGCGCCGACAGCGCGGTGCCCGACCGCGCCGCCGCGCTCGGCGCGCGGTTCGAGCGCGCGACCGGTGTCGGGTTGCGCTTCTATCCCCCCGGGCGTGGTCCCTTCTGGGCCGATGTGTACGACTACTGCGTGCCGGCCTGCTCGGGAGTGGACGGGATACCCGACACGCTGTTCAGCGTGCGGCTCGTACCGCCCACGCAAGGCGATTACAAGCTCGGGCTCCTGGCGCGCGGTGCGGCGTGGGTCGCGCTCGTGGCCCTCGCACTGGGCGTGGCTCTCGTGGTGCTCGGGGGACCGGCGGCCCGAGCGCTCGGCGTGGCGATCACCGCCGCGCTCCTGGTCCTGACCTCCGCCGGGCGGCACCTGCCGCTCGCCGACGTCTTCTCACCGGCCACGTACTTCGCGGACCTGTTGGGGCCGGTGTCGACCTCCGCCGGCGCGCTCATCGTGGCGGCCGCGGCGCTCTTCATTGCCGCCGTCGCGCGCCACGGGCGCGGGACCACGCGGCGCTGGCGACTTGGCGCAGCAGTGGCGGTCGTCGGAGTCGCGCCGTGGGTGCTGCGCCGGCTCGCGACCGGGATCACGCCGCCAGCGGAGGGGACCGGCCTCGCGGTGTGGCTCGAGTGGCAGTTGGCGCTCGCGCTCGCCGGTGCGGCGCTGCTCGCGGCGGCGGCCGCGTTCCTCACCTCGGCCACGACCCGCCGCGCGCCCGCGTGGGTGAGCCTGACCGCGGTGGCGTGGGCGGTCGCCGTGGCCATCGGCGGCCTGCTCGGGTGGCGCCCCCTGGGCGGCTGGCCCGTGTGGTACACGCTCGCGTGGCTGCCCGCCTTTGCGCTCGCCGTGCTGCCGGGCCCGGGCGCGCGGGTGGTTGGCGTGATCGGGGTCGTCGCGGGCAGCGCGGCGGCGGTGCTTGCGTGGGGGGCCGCCGCCGACGGGCGGGTGCTCCTCGCCGAGCGCGACGTGGGGGGATTGCAGCAGGGCGGTGACCCGGTGGCGGTGGGATTGTTGGAGCGGTTCGGCGCGTCGCTGCAGGCCGAGGTGGCGCCGAGGAGCAGCGGCGAGTTGTACGCGCGCTGGAGCCGGTCCGCACTCGAGGCGGATCGATACCCGGCGTCCCTGGCGGTGTGGGACCCCGGCGGTGTGCCACGTGCGCGGATCGATCTCGCGGCGCTCGACCTTCCGGACGATGCCGTCAGCGCGATTGCCACGGCGGCCGCGGATGGACACGTGCCTCGCGTGGAGACCCTGGCCCGGGTGCCGGGTGTCCACTACGTCCTGGCGGTCCCGTTCCCCGACGGGTCCGCGGTCACCGTCGGCCTGGGGCCGCGGACCCGGCTGCTCCCGCCCGTGCGCGTTGCGCGCTTCCTGCGGGGCGATCCCGCGCTGCCGCCGCCGTTCACGCTTACGCTCACCGAGCCCCGCGACCCGACGTCGGCGCCGGCCACGCTCACATGGCGCCGGGACGACTGGTCGGCGCGGGGCGACGTGGGGCTGCGGCTTCCCGACGGTGTCCGACACTTGCACGCGGTGGTTCCGCTCGGCGCGCCGGGAGAACTCGCCTTGCGAGGCGGTCTGGTGCTGGCCTTCGACGTGGGGGTCGCGCTCCTCCTGTGGCTTGCGGCGGTGTGGGTGGCGGGTCGGATCGGGCTGCCCGCTTCCTGGCGGGAGGCGTTTGCGCCGCGCTCGTATCGGGCCCGGTTGGGGGCTGCGTTCGCCGCGCTGCTCGTGCTCCCCACCGTGGGGTTCGCCATTTGGACCGGCACGCGGCTCACCGCCGAGGCGCGCCGCACACGCGACGTGGTGATTCGGCAGACCTTGGCCGACGCGGCGGGCAGTACGCGGGGACTCCCCTCGCTCGTCTCCCGCGCCGTCCTGCGCGACCTCGCGGACCGGCTGAACGCCGAGCTCCTCCTCTACGACGAGGGTGAACTGCGACAGGCCAGCGCGCCCGTGCTGGCGGAGCTGGGCGCCCTCGGCTGGTACCTCGCGCCCCGCGTCGAGCGCGCGCTCGTGACGGGGGACGAGGTGGACGTCGCGGTGGATCAGCAGGTCGCGGGGCGGCCCACGCGGGTGGGGTATCGGTTGATCGGGCGTCGGCGGGACGACGCCACCGTGCTCGGCGTCCCGCGGCTGCTCGACGACCCGGACCTGCTCCGCAACGAACAGGATCTGGCCTTCGGGCTGATCCTCGTGACGCTCGGTGGCCTGACGGCGGCCGCCGTCGTGGCGACGGTGGCGACGCGGTCGCTGGCCAAGCCGGTGCAGGCGCTGCGCGCCGCGGCGGTGCAGGTGGGGCGCGGCGAGCTGCCGTCGCCGTTCGGGCCGGGTGCACCGGTGGAGTTCGTACCCGTGATGGATGCGTTCGATCGGATGGCGCGCGACGTGCACGCGTCCCGGGCGGCGCTCGAGGCCCAACGCCAGCACACCGCCGCCGTGCTGCGCAACGTCGCGACCGGGGTGGTGGCGCTCGACCAGCACTTCGCGGTGGTGACCTGCAATCCCCGGGCGGAGGAAGTCCTGGGCCGGTCCCTCTCGGCGGGCCACCCCATTACCGCGCAGGCCGGGGTCTGGCAGCCGGTGTGGGCGTGGGTCCAGGCGGTGGCGACCGGGCGGGAGCCAAGCGAGGCGCGGGAGTTTGCGGTGTCGGAGCGACAGATCCGCGTGCAGGTCGCTCCCCTGAGCGGCGCGGCCCGTGGCTGGGTGGTGGCCATCGACGACGTCACCGATCTTGCCCGGGCCGTGCGGGTGCTGGCCTGGGGCGAGCTGGCGCGCCAGATCGCCCATGAGATCAAGAACCCGCTCACGCCCATCCGGCTCGGGGTCCAGCACCTGCGCCGGGCCTACGACACCCCGCGCGGGGAGTTCGCGGACACGCTCGACCGCACCAGCCGCCAGATTTTGGCCGAGATCGAGCGGCTCGATGCGATCGCCCGCGCCTTTGCGCGGTTCGGCGCGCCGCCCGCGGGCGCGGAACCGCTGGGCCACGTGGACGTTGCCGAGGTCGCGCGCGATACCGCGGCCCTGTACGCGCTGGGGACCGAGGTCGCGGTGGCCGTCGAGGGAGAGACGCGCGTGCCGGCGCGCGCGCGCCGCGACGAGTTGAAGGAAGTGCTCATCAACCTGGTGGAGAACGCGCGCGCGGCCGGCGCGACTACGATCGGCATTCGCGTCGCCGGGGAGGACGGCGGCGCCGGCGTGGCCGCGCGCGATGATGGGCGCGGCATCGCCGCCGATGACCTGCCGCGCATCTTCGAGCCG
>JBFGDF010000042.1:0-20158 GCA_041580775.1 Gemmatimonadales bacterium | reverse complement strand
TAGGGCGGCTCTGGCTCCTGGGGACGCCGGAACGTGGTGGTGTCGCCCCTGGTGAGCTGCAGCTGGAGCGTCCCGGGTCCCTGGGTCCAGGACCCGGTGATCTGCTGGCGGTCGGCGGAGACGGCACCGTCGAAGCTGCCGGTCAGGTAGTCCATGGCGAAGCGGAGTGAGTCACCCGTGAGATCGAGGCTCGTGACCGGGAGATTCTCGGAGCCCTGGTCCGGGCTGTCCATGGTGACGTACACCTGGCCGCACGGCGCGGGGGCAAACTCGAGGCCGATGCGCAGCACGATGGCGCCGTTCATCTCGAGCCCGCCACGCCAGTAGCCCAGCAGGACCGACGCGGGATCAGGCGCCCGGCCCGTCCGGGTGAAGCGGAACGGATGGGCCTGCCCCTCCCGGGTCAGCGTGCCGCTGAACGCCCCATTGGTGTCGACCGTGCCGCGAAACGGCGTGGCGCCCTGGGCCAAGACGACGCGGAACGTGATGCTGTCGCCGGTGCGCCGCACCTCTCGCAGCGAGTCGGTGGAGAGCGTGCGGGCCATGACATGCAGGGTCCCGTGCGCCGCGTCGAGCACCGCCCGGCGCAGATTGGCGCCCGCGCCGAGGGTACCGACCCAGCACCCGCCGAAGGCCTGCTGACCATGTGCCGTGCCCGCCAAGGCGAGCAGCATGCCCGCGGCGCAGCCCAGCGTACGAGCACGAAAATGCGTTCTCATTCCGTCATTCCGTCCTTCCGTCCGTCCGTCTTTCCGTCGTTGATCGTCCCGCCTGCTGCAGCGCCCGGCGCAGGACGAACTCGATCTGTGCGTTCACGCTACGCAGCTCGTCCCGGGCCCACCGCTCCAGGGCTTCGTGGACCCGGGGATCGATCCGGATGAGGACTGCTTTCCGGTCGGCCACAACGCCTCAGGGCATCACGTGTAGAGTGACCCCGTGTTCACAACCGGGGTCGTCGCCCGGTCGGAGCAGAGCACAACCAGCAAGTTGCTCACCATGGCGGCTTTCCGCTCCTCGTCGAGCTGAACGATCTTCTGCCGCGACAGCATGTCGAGTGCGGTCTCCACCATCCCTACGGCGCCTTCGACGATCTTCTGGCGGGCGGCGATGATGGCCGAGGCCTGCTGCCGCTGAAGCATCGGGCCCGCGATCTCGGGCGCGTACGCCAGGTGGCTGATCCGCGCCTCCAGGACTTTCACCCCCGCCTTTTCCAGCCGGTCCTGGATTTCCCGCTGGAGCTCCTTCGCGATGTCGCCGATGTTGCCCGTGAGCGAGATCTCCACGTCGTCAAATGTGTCGTACGGGTAGTTCGTGGCCATGCCGCGCACGGCCGCCTCGCTCTGGACGTGGATGTAGTCCTCGAACTCGTCCACTTCGAACAGGGCCTCGGCGGTGTCCACGACCTTCCAGACGACCACGGCGGCGATCTCGATGGGGGTGCCGCGCTTGTCGTTCACCTTGAGCTTGGTCGTCTCGAAGTTCCGCACGCGCACGGAGATCTTCCGCTTCGAGTAGAACGGGTTGGCCCACTTGAGCCCCTGCTCGTGGACGGTCCCGACGTATTTCCCGAACAGCTGCAGCACCTTTGCTTCGTTCGGGTTCACGATGAAGAGGCCGACCCACAGCAGCAGGAGGACGACCATGCCCGTCACGGCGCCACCGATCTGCCACGGATCTTCCGCGGCGATCGCGCGGATGAGAAACCAGGTGTCCGCTGCCGAGAAGAGCAGCAGTCCGAAGAGCCACGCCAGGCCGGAATGGGCCTCGCTCTTGATCTCGCGGATCATGGGGACCTCGCGTTGAGTAATAGCGATATGATATCAGTTTGATACTCCACGCGCAAGAGGTGCCGGGCGGTATGGGCGGTGAGGTGGGTGGGGGGTTGGTCGTCAAACGGTTGTGGCTGGTCCACCTAGCTGGCGCTCCGGGCGAAGCGCTCGACCGCTCAACCGCCCAGCTGCCCGCGACCCCCTTGACCTCCAACCTCGCTCGATATATCGTATCGATACATCGACGTAATATCGGGTGGGAGGCGGCCATGACCAAGCGATCAGACTGGGAGTTCTTCGGGTTTCCCTTTGGCTTCGGCTTTGCAGCGGGGACGCATGGGCGCGGGCGGCACCGTCGCTGGCGGGCCCGTTGGTTCGAGTCGGGCGACATGAAGTACGTGATTCTGAAGCTCCTCAAGGACAAGCCGATGCACGGCTACGAGGTGATGAAGGCCCTCGAGGAGCGGACCCACGGGTGCTACAAGCCGTCGCCGGGCACCGTGTATCCCACGCTCCAGTGGCTCGAGGACGAGGGGCTCGTAACGGGACGCGACGTCGAGGGTAAGAAGGTGTACGAGATCACCGACGCCGGCCAAGCGTTCCTCGACGAGAACCGGGGCACGGTGGAAGACATCTTCGAGCGCGTCGCGGAGACGATCGAGCGCGTCGTGCGCGAGCCCATGCCCGATGTGAACCGCGCCGTCGGGCGCGTGGTGTCGCAGGCGTATCGCGCGGCGTGGAAGCTCGCGGACGATCGCGACCGCGCCACGGCGATCGCCGAGATCCTGGATCGGGCCGCGAAAGAGCTCGAGGATCTCGTGGGCGTGAAACGTGAAACGTGAAACGTGAAACGTGAAACGAACTCACTCCCCACCGGAGAGCGCATGAGCCGACTGTTGGCCCTACTGGTTGCTGGAGCGTTGGCTGGCGCGGTGGTGTCGAGTGCGACGGCCCAGTCCGCGGCGGACTCCGTGGCCCTCCGCGCCACGGCGCTCGATTACATCGAGGGCTGGTACGCCGGTGACGCGGCGCGCATGGAGCGGGCGCTGCACCCCGACCTCGCCAAGCGCATCGTGCGCACGCGGGATGGGACGAGCACGCTGGGGCACATGACCGCGCCACAGCTGGTGGATGGGACGCGGCGGGGTGGCGGGACGCGCACGCCCGAAGGGGAGCGGCAGCAGGACGTCACGATCCTCGACGTGTTCCGGAATGCGGCGGTGGTGAAGGTCGTGGCCCGCGACTGGGTGGACTACCTCCAGATCGCGAAATGGAACGGCGAGTGGAAGATCGTGAACGTGTTGTGGGAGCTGAAGCCGTGAGACGGGGAACGGGGAACCGTCCCTTTCGGGGGACTGTGCCGGGATTGGCCCGCCAGGGAAGTTGCTTTGTAACACAAAGCACTTTATTCTAGATCGTGGAGATTCTGCTTCCTGAGCCCCGCCCGCGCGTCCGCCGCGTCCCGCTGTGGATGCCGGTGCTTTTCTGCCTGCCCGCCGTCGCCGTCTGGGTCATTGCCGGCCTGCACGCCACCGGCCTCCGGACGGCACTGCCCGATCTGCTCGACAACGCCCCCGCGGCCGCGCAGGGGCTCGTGCTGCTCCTGCTCCCGTTTGTGGCCGCGGTGATGGCGACGACCCGCTACGTGCGGGATGGTCGGCGCAACGGCCGGGCCGATCGCCGGTTCCTCGCCATGGCAGCCGTGGGGGCGGTCCTCGTGGCCGTCACCACCGCCGCAGCCTTTCTTCGAATCGGCTAGCCGCTCGCCGCGGCGCGCTGCCGGTACCAGGCCATCGTTGCGCGCACTGCGTCCCGCAGCGGCGTGACCCCGCTCCCGAAGGCCCGCTCGTATTTGGCCCCGCTCACGACAAACGGTCGGTCGAACTGGTAGTAGACCTCCTTGAGCTCCCGCATGACCGGCGTGAAGAGCCCCAGGAAGGTCAGCATTGATCGGCTCGCCGTGCGCAGCCGCGGCTCGGTCCCCGCCTCGGCGTAGATCAACTCCATGAAGCGGCGCGTCGTCAGCGTCTCCGCGCTGGGGACGTGCCAGACCTCGCCCAGTGCCTCCGGCCGCTCGCCGAGCGTGACTAGTACGCGAGCGAACTCGCGAATGTAGGTGAAGGTATGGGGCTGGTCGAGATCGCCGATGAGATCGGCTGCCTTGCCGGCCAGGGCCCGAGGGAACGCGCGTTCGCCCGCATGCGACGCGAGCACGCGAGGACCGTAGAAGTCCGAGCCGCGGGCAATGGCGCCTCGCACGGTCCCGGCCCGATGCGCGTCGAGCAGCATCCGCGCGACGTCTGCGCGCACGCGCCCCTTAGGGCCGGTCGCGTTGGCGGGGAGGGCCTCGTGGATCGGGCCCGCGACGGGCCCGTACAGGTACAGGTTGTCGCCGTACACCAGAATCGCGTCGGCCGCTGCGGCGCCCGCGATCGCCCCGTTCATCAGGCCCGGGAGCCGCGCGGGCCACTCTCCATACGGGGCGCTGGCGCAGTGGTAGACCACCGACGCATCTGCACAGGCTGCCTGCGCTTGTTCGGGGTCGGTGAGGTCCGCGGCGCACCCCTCGACGCCCGCCGGTGCGCCGGAGGTGCGTATGCTCCGCGATACGATCCGCACGGCAACGCGGCGCTCGGTGAGCGCGTCCGCGACCGCCAGTCCGAGCGCGCCGGCCCCGAGGACGACGTGGCGCGTCACGCGTGTCCGCGATCGGCCCGGGGACTGCGCGAATCCGGCACGACGTCTAGCGGTCGACGCCTGCGATCTCGGGCCGATAGCCCGGCTCACGCACGGCGATCTGCCCCTGACGGGCGTAGTTGATCGCCTCTCCGAGAATCCGAGCCGCCTCCTGCGGCGCGTGGAACCCGGTGGAGTTCTCGGCCTCCACGAAATCGAGATAGAACTGCGCACGGCGCTGGAGCTCACGGGCGGTCGCGAGCTGCGCGTCGGGAACGCCGCGCTCCCGCGCCGCCTTGAGGTCGGTGATCAGGGCGACCAGCGCGTCCATCGCCTGGTTGCGGAGGTTGAACGTGCTCTCCTGGATGCGCTCGACCCGCGCCCGGAGCTCGGTGTCCGCCAACGGATGACAGGTTTGGCACGCGTTGTTGATGTTGAGCAGTGGGCTCCGCACCCAGTGGTCGGTCACCTTTTGCGCGCCCACGCGGAGATACGGCATGTGGCAGTCGGCGCACGCGACCCCCGACCGGGCGTGCACGCCCTGCGCCCACAACTCGTACTCCGGATGCTGGGCCTTGAGCGCGTCGGCCCCCGTCTCCTTGTGGACCCAGTCCCGGAACGCCGCGTCCTGGTAGTACGCGTAGATGTTCTCGACCTTGAGTCCCTTGGCCCAGGGGTAGACGAGCCGCTTCTCGGGACCCTTGAAGTAGTACTCGACGTGGCACTGCCCGCAGACGAACGTGCGCATCTCCTGGCGCGTCGCCATCGTGTTCACGTCGTAGTTCGCGACGCCCTCGCTCGCCTTGAGCGCGCGGATCCCCTCGATGAACCCGGGCCGCGTGATCCGCAGCCGCATGGTCTCCGGCTCGTGGCAGTCGATGCACGCGATCGCGCGGGTGGCGTGCGTGCGGGCCTCCGCGTAGGGCAGCGGGTTCAGCGTCTCGAAGCCCTTGATCAGGTCGCCGTTACCGGCCTTCATGTAGGGCACGTACATCGAGGCGTGGCAGTGCAGGCAGGTCCCGGGCTGTGGCACCTGCTGACGCTCGGTAAACGTCTGATCCTCGAGCATGTAGGCGTGCCCGCGCTCCTCGCGGAAGTCGCGGGAGAACGCATACCCCGCCCACATCGTCTTGAGGCGCGTGTCCTCTTCGATCTTGGACTGCGCCACGATCGAACGCGGGTCCGCCTCTGTGGGGGTGCGCGGCAAGGCCTCGCTGCCGCCGAAGCGCGTGCGCACCTGATCCGTGGTCTTGAGGTAGTGGTCGTACTGCTGGGGGAAGTTCTGGCCCCAGACCGCGGGATCCTCGGTCGTGTCCGTGACCGCGACCACGCGGAAGAACGGGAGCCGGGCTTCCTGCTTGCGCTCGAAGATGTTGATCAGCACCGCCAGGGCGACAATGGCGACCACGGCCGCGAGGCCGACGCCGGCGAAGAACCAGCGGGTTGGCGCGGGGCCGGGGCTCTGCGGGGCATCAGTCATGCGGCTTCCTCGTCACGACGGCGATTGGGGTTGGCGATCATCTGCGGTGCCCGACGGTCGAATGGCAGGCGATACAGCTGCGGGGCTCGTCCCCCGGTCCATCCACGACGGCGGCGATCTCGGCGTGGCACTGGCGGCACGCGGCCTCGGTCACGGTGCGGTTGCCCGGCGTAATGCGAATCGGCTCGGGAAACAGGCCGGTCGTGAAGTAGAACGAGTGCCAGAAGCCGTTCTTGCTCTTCACATAATACTTCCCGATGGGGTTGTGGGGCGTGTGGCAGTCGTTGCAGGTCGCCGCCGACCGGTGGCTGGCCTGGAGCCAGCCGTCGTACTGCCGCTGCATGATGTGACAGTTGGCGCACGCCGCGGGGTCGTTGGTCAGGTAGGACGCGCCGCGCCCGTACCAGAAGGTGAAGCCACCCGCGCCGAAGGCGAGGCCCACTACCACCCCGGCGAGCACGGCGCCGCGGCGGCCCCAGGTCTGCGAAAACGGTGTGGCAGCAGCCATCGATCAGGAACCCCGCTCAGGGCCAGCGCACGGTGAACTGGACGTAGCCCCACCAGGTGGCCTCGTCGGTGCCGCGCGAAAACGCGGGCAGCACCGCTCCTGCCAGATCACCGGGCGAGAACACGCTTCCGCCCATCTCGAGTCCCGCGTACTGGCCGAGGGGACGATCCACGACGATGTCACCTTCGACGCCGAGGAACGTCTCACCGGCGAGCGCGCGGTGCGTTCGGAAATAATGCAGATCGCCCCGCACACGCCACTGCCGGGGCAGGGGCACGACGAGCCGTACCATGGCGTCCACCAGCCCGGCCTGGCCCGTCTGCGCGGGCAGCGCCAGAAAGTAGTCCATGTAACCGTAGAACTTGTGATTCGTGGCGTACAGGGTGTGGAACGCCGTGCGCTCGGCGTCGGCGACGTCGTCGTCGCCGGAGAGCCAGTCCACCTGTGCCGCAACCGATCCCGTCCCGACAACCGTCCCGAGCTTGCCGCTCAGGAAATACGCCGCGCGGTCCGGCCCAAACTGATAGGCCCCCGCCGCCTCCACCAAGATCGGACCCTGGCGGCTGTGCACTCGCGCACCCGCCGTCCACGACTCGTCCGTGGCGGCGTTGCGATCGTGAAGCAGCGTCAACTCCACCGTCGCCGGTCCGGCCGGCACGCTCGCCCAGCTGCCCAGCAGCCAGCCGTCGTCGTCGAACCCCTCGTTGGCCTGGGGGTCGAGGCCCGTCGCGAGCAGCGCGTCGCGCTCGGCCACGTTCATCCAGAATCCCCGGACCTCGGCCTTGCCGATCGTCCGCCAGATGACCGCACCGTCGAAGCTGCGGGCCGTATTGGTCCAGCCGACCGCGCCCACCAGGCGCTCGTCGCCCAGCAGCAGCTCCTGGCGCCCGACCCGGCCCGTGAACCCGAGCGCATCCAGCTCCACGTAGCCCTGATGCAGATCGAGCTGATCGGCGCTGGCGTCGGTGAGCGTGTTGGTCTCGGTGCCCCAGGCACGCGAGTCCTGCAATTGAATGAGCGCCCGCAGCCACGGCATCAACTCGGCTCGGGCGCCGAAGCGAATCCGCGACAGCGTGGCCATGTCGTCGCCCACATTGGCGGTCCGCGCGTCGGCTTCGCCGCGGAGCCGCAGCTCGCCGAGCGGCGTGATCGTGGGTGCGGGGGCCTGCGCCACTCCGGGGTCGGGGAACCCTGCCCCAAGGGTGAGGAGTAGAATCAGGGCGGTCGGAACAGCGCGGGGCACCGGTGCCTCCTGGGCATGTCGGTCGTCATGGCGTACCTCGATCCGCTCGGAAGAAGATCGAGGCACGCTGAAGATATGATGATGGTATCATGAAAGGGACTGCTCCCGCGCGTCCAGAGAGGGATTCACACGCACTCTTCCCAACCCATTGAGGTATCCCATGAAGCGCATGCTCCTCGCTGTCTCACTCGCCCCCCTCGCGGTCGCCGCACCTCCGGCCGTCGCCCAGGACCTGGCGTGTCCCTACAACGCCCAGATGGCGCTGGCGACCCGTCGCAGCCCGCTCGATTCCGTGACGTTCGCCGTGGCCGGGCACGCCGCCAAGGTCTGCTACGGCCGGCCCTCCGCGCGCGGCCGCACGATGCTCGGCGGCAGCGCGATTCCCTTCGGCCAGGTGTGGCGTACGGGCGCCAACGAGACCACCAAGCTGATGACCTCGGGTCCGGTGTCGGTGGGCGGCATCGAGGTACCGGCCGGCACCTACGCGCTGTACACCGTGCCCGGCGAGAAGGAGTGGCAGATCATCGTGAACCGGTCCTACGAGCAGTGGGGCCGGGAGAACACCTACACCGAGGAAGTGAAGGCGCAGGAGCTCGGCCGGGCGAGAGCCGCGGTCGAAGCGCTCGCGGAGCCGATCGAGACGTTCACGATCCGCACGGAGCCGCAGGCGGACGGCAGCGTGCATCTCATCCTCGAGTGGGAACGCACGCGCGTGCGCGTGCCGGTCACCCCGCGGCACATGTAGCCGCCAGGGGCGCCGACCGGTCGGCGCCGTGGCGTTCCGGGGGTTCGCCGCGCCTACGCGCCGTCGAGCAGGGTGAGCATGTGGGCCGGGTCAGGCAGCTCGGCCCACAGCCCCGCCTCCCGGACCCGCGCGACGAAGCCCGGTCGCTCCTCGGACGACTTGGCCCACAGGGCGGCGGCGTACCGCATGCCCGCGCCGTGCGCGGCGCCGGCATCGTTGGGCGAGTCGCCGACATAGACCGCCTGCGCGGGCGGCACGTTGAGTCGCGCGAGGGCCAGCAGCAGCCCTTCGGGCGACGGCTTGGCGTCCTGCACGTCATCGTCGCCCACAAACACATCGAACGGGCCGAGATCGGCCACGGCGCGGGTGATCTCCCACGCGCCGCGGCTCTTGCCGGTCACGATGCCGAGGGCGAGCGGTCGGGCCCGGAGCGCAGCGAGCAGGGTGGACACGCCGGGGTAAATGCCGCCGAACAGCTCGACGTGGAGCCGTCGGTAGTGATCGAGGAAGACGGCGTGGGCCTGCTCGGCCTCGCCCCGCGGTACGACCCGGTGCAGGGCCCGCATTTCCGACGTCGGGTGCAGGGCGCGCAGCTCCTCGAGGGAGAGCCGGTGCCCCACGTACGGTTCGAGCGTGCGCAGGTAGGTTTCGATGTACAGGTCCCACGTGTCGATCAGGGTGCCGTCGAGGTCGAACAGGATCGCGCGAATCACGGACGATCGCTACGCCACGGCACGGCGCGACCGCCGCGCGAGCAACCAGTGATCCACGCTGTAGCGTCCCGGGCCGACGAAGAACAGGCCGAGGAAGAGCCAGGCGTTCTTGAAGGCGTGTGCCGGCGTGCCCTGGCCCGTGGAGAGGTGCGAGTTCGTGGCGACGACCATGGTGAGCATGAGGAACAGGGCCGCCGGCCGGAACAGGAACCCGGTGGCAATGAGCAGTCCGCCCACCGATTCGGACAGGGCGCCGAGAAATCCGAACGTCGTGTAGCCGAAGCCGATGCCGAAATGCCGCATGGCTCCGCCGACGCGCTCCCAGGTCTCGGGACCGCCGACGAGCTTGCCCCAGCCGTGGAAGTAGGTGAAGCCAAGGCCGACACCCACGCGTAGCAGCACGAGCCCCAGGTCACGGTATTTCGCGAGCGATTCCCAAACCATACGTCCCTCCTCGGTGCCGGTGGCGCGATGGCGCGCGTCCGCTCGAAACGTATGTGGGGTACCGGTGCCGCGCATCGGGCGGACGGTGGGTAGATTGCCGGGGCATGCCCGCCTCGCGCGCCCGCCTGGGTGTCATCTTCCTCACGGTCTTCATCGACCTCGCCGGGTTCGGCCTGATCCTGCCGATCCTGCCGTACTACGCCGGGGATTTCGGCGCGGCGGGCCTGGGGTTTGGCGCGTTGATCGGCGTGTTCTCGATCATGCAGTTCGTGGCGACCGTGCTGCTCGGCCGGTTGTCCGACCGGGTGGGGCGGCGTCCCATCCTGCTCGTCAGCATGCTGATCGGCGCGCTGGGCTACGTGATGTTCGCGCTGGCGGGGAGTTACGCGGCCCTGTTCGTCGCGCGGGCCATCGCGGGGTTCGCGGGCGGCAACATCTCCGTGGCGCAGGCCTACATCGCCGACATCACCTCGCCCGCCGAGCGATCGCGCGGGATGGGGCTGGTGGGGGCGGCCTTTGGGCTCGGGTTCATCGTGGGGCCGGCAATCGGGGGCGTGGCGGGGCATTACGGCGGCCCGATGGCGGTGGGCTTTGTCGCAGCCAGCCTGAGCCTGATCAACTTCGTCCTCGCCTGGTTCATTCTGGCCGAGTCGCTCGCGCGCGAGCACCGCGCGGCGCGGCCGCTCATCGACCAGGAACATCTCGTGCGCGGGGTGCGGGACCCGGTGATGCGGCCGGCGTTTCTGCTGTTCGGGTTGGTACCGTTTGCGTTTTCCGGCTACATCGTGGCGCTCCCGCTCTTCGCCGAACGGGCGTTCGGCTGGGGGACGCGCGAGCTGGCCTGGTTCTTCACGACCGTGGGGGTCGTGGCGGCAACGGTACAGGGGTATCTGTTCGGCAAGATCCAGCGGCGGACGGGGGATCGCCCGCTTATCATCTACGGGATTCTCGCGATGGCCCTTGGGATCGCCGCGATTCCGTTCGTGGATCGGGCCTGGCTCATCTTCCCGTGGGTGATCCTGCTGGCGTTCGGCAACAGCATCGGGGCCCCGGCGATCACCGGGCTGGTCTCGACGCTCGCGGGCGCGACGGAGCAGGGCGCCATGCTCGGGGCGGCGCAGTCGTTGAGCGCGCTGGGCCGGTTCTCGGGACCGGCGTTGTTCGGGCTGGTGTTCGACCGGATCGGTCCGACGGCGGCATTCCTTGGCGCGGCCGGCGTGATGCTCGTGGCCTGGGCCGTCGCGACGCGCACCCGCATGCCGGACCTGGCGGCGGAGCAGTCCTCGTCTCAGCGCGAAAGCGTCCCGGAGCGGACGTGAGCCGCCCTCGTCGTGAGACAACGGGGTGGGTCACCGCGTCCTCTAGGGGTAGCGCTCCAGCTGAGGTCAGCTGATCCTGGCGGGAAGGCACGAAGCGCGCGAGCCAGCTCGCGCGCTTCCGTTCCTCCGAGAACCTCAGGCCGCTCGTATCCTGCGGTGGGCTAGGCTTTCTCCTCGACCTTGGCCGCCGGCGCGTTCTTCTTCACCGACGCGATGCCGTTTTCCATCGCCGAGGTGGAGGAGTACATCTCACTTCGTCCGATGGGCTCCTTGTTCGCGGCGACGAGCACGAAGTAGGGCTTCCCGGAAGTCGACGTCCGGCGGTCGTAGCGCTCGTCCATGCGGGCGTTGGTGCGGACGGACTCGACGCCACCGAGCGCGCCACTCTTGGATGCGTACGACTCGCTGGTGAGAATGATCTGGCCGTTCCCGGCCTTGAGATTGAACATGTACTTCCCGGCAGACGTCTGCTTCAGCGCGAACTTTCCTGGCATCCTTCACCTCGTGCATGGGTCGGGCCGGCTCCCTCATGGAGCGGGCGGGCAGACAGCGTCGGCACGCGGCCGACGAGTGCTGCTCGAACCGTAACGGGATGGACGGGAGAGGGGAACCCGTTGCGGAGCGCGGCCTGCTCCGCCCGCGGACCGCGCACAGACGGGACCGTGGAGATCCTAGGGACCGCCGTGCCGCTCAGCGAGGCGGAGCATCACCGCGAGACTCCGGTCGACGTCCGCCTCGTCGGTCATCCAGCAGGAGACGCTGATCCTCATCGCAGTCCGGCCCTGCCAGACCGTGCCGCCGCACCAACACGTCCCGTCGGCCTGGAGGTCGGCAATCACGCGATCGGTCACCTCGGGCGCGCCGAAGGAGACGAGCACCTGGTTCAGCACCACGTCGTTCAGGATCTCGTGGCCCGCGGCCGCAAGTCCGTCGGCGAAGCGCGTGGCGAGCCGGCAGTTCCGCTCCACGAGGTCGGCGAGCCCCTCTCGGCCCAGCTGCTTGAGCGCCGCCCACACCTCGGCGCCACGGGCGCGACGGGACAACTCCGGGGTGTACTCCCCCGGATTACGCATGGGTCCGGTGGGTGGCAGGTACTCGGCGGCCACGGCCATCGCCGAGCGCAGCGCCTCACCGTCCCGCACGAAGGCGAGCCCGGAATCGAATGGCACGTTGAGCCACTTGTGGGCGTCGGTGGCCCAGGAGTCGGCCCGCTCGACGCCTTGGACGAGGTGCGCGCGGGCGGGCGCCGCCTTGGCCCACAGCCCGAACGCGCCGTCCACGTGCACCCAGGCACCGCGGTCGCGCGCGCGGTCGCAGATCTCCCGGACGGCGTCCGACGCCCCCGTGTTCACGTTGCCCACCTGGGTGCAGACGATGGCCGGCCCGTCGAGCGCCGGCAGCCGGTCGGGGCGCATGCGGCCCTGGTCGTCCACCGGGACCGTCACGACGCGGGACCGGCCCAGTCCCAGCATGCCGAGCGACTTGGTGACCGAGGGGTGCACTTCGGCGCCCACCACCACCGTGATGGGCGGCGCGCCGTAGAGCCCGTCGGCCTCGACGTTCCACCCGGCGCGCTCGAGTACGACGTGGCGCGCGGCGGCGAGCGCGGTGAAGTTGGCGACGGTGGCACCCGTCACGAACGCGGCGCCGCACGTCGGTGGGAGGCCGAAGATGTCCAGCAGCCAGCGCAACGCCACCGCCTCGAGCTTCACGACGCCGGGGGTGACCGAGGCGTACACGGTGTTCTGGTCCCAGGCGCCCGCGAGCCAGTTGGCCGCGAGCGATGCCGGGAGCGATCCGCCGGCCACGAAGCCAAAGAACCGGGGGCCGGGAATGGCGATCGTCGCCGGGGTCACCACGGTGTCGAGCAGCGCCACCACGTCGGACGGATCGGTCGGCTGGTCGGGAAACGGCTCGTCGAGCCGCGCGAGTGCCGCCACGGCGTCCGTGGACGGCGCCACGCGGCGCTCCGGGAGGGAGGCGAGATGACGACCGGCGCGCGCGGCTGTGTCCGCGAGCAGGTCACGCCTGTCGCGGTGCTGCGCGTCGCCGGTGGTGCGGGGGTGCCGCGGGGTCACACTCCCAGGGCTTTCGCCGCCCGCTCGAAGTCGTCGGGTCGTACGTAGAGCACGTAGCCGAATCCGCCGCGCCCGTCGGTGACGCCGCTTGCCGTATAGACGTTCACCCCGGCCTGGTAGATCCGCTCGTGGATCTGGGCCACCGCGCCGAGGCGGTCGTCGCCCTGCACGAGCAGGGCGGCATGCGGGCCGTCGAGCTGCAGCTTGGCCTTGCCGGCTTCGGCCGCCAGCTTGCGCGGGTCCTCGGGGAAGATCGTGAGCTGGGTCTGCATCAGCCCGACGGGCACCGCGGTGAAGGCGAGCAGGTTGAAGCCGAGTTCCGCGAGACGCGCGAGGAGCTTGTAGGCTTCGCCGGGCTCGTCGCGCACGGTCGCATAGAAATACTCGACCCGCCGGATCGTGTGGGCCATGACATCCTCCGCGAAGGTAGCGGGCTCCCGACCCTGATTCTATCACGCGGACGGGGCGGGGGCGACCAACCGTCTCAGAGCCGGATTTCCACGCCTACGCGTGCCTGCCGCGCCGGCCCCAGCAGCGCCCACGGGCCGAAGAACAGATCGTATATCGCGTCAAACCCCGCGCGCGCCTCTTCGACATCGTAGAACCCGTCCCCATCCCCCCACCGGGCCTCGGCACGCCGCAGCAGTACGCAGTGCACGGGACCGCCACTCCAGGCCGCGCAGTCGCCCGTGCGATCCGCCGCGAAGACCATGCGGCCGTCCTTCGTCACCTGGATCCACTGCGCGCCGGCCTCGTTCTGGAGGCGCGCCAGCTCCGGATCGATCAGGAGGGTGCGGTGCACGTCGTTCTCGAGGCCGTCGGTCTCGGCGAACAGCCGATACGTGTTCCGCCAGTTGAAGAGGTTGCGCACGTCGGCGAACACGCCCCAGCGGACGCCGGCCGTCCGGAACGTGCGGGTTACGCGAAGGTCCAGTTCTTTCACCCCCGGCCCGTCGGTCCGATCGCTTCGGGCCGGACCGAACGCCGCCGGCGGCACGACCGTGCCGAACCCCTGGTTGATCAACGGCCAGTAGGGCAGTCCCGACGACCAGCGGAACCGGACCGCCGCCTCGCCGCCATGGAGGAGTCGTGACGGCCACGAGGTGGCCGGCGCATCGTCCGGCCAGCGCGCCACGGCCCAGCCCGCCAGCGCCTGCTTCCGGTTGGTGAATGCCGGTAGCGTGCCCCGCGCGTCCGCCAGTGAATATGCGAGCTGCACGTTCAGCCACGCTGTCGGCATGCCGAGGACCGTGAGCTCGACGCCTTTCACGCTGCCGGTGTCGAGGTTCGCGGGCACCGCGATCGTCATGTCGCTCCCGCTGAGCGGGTCGAAGAACGTCTCGAGGCGCAGGACCGCATCCGACTCCTTGGCGACGTGGAAGCCGACGGCGTCCACCGCGAGCCGCGACCCGACCGCAACCCGCACGCCGGCCTCGAGGTGCCGCGATCGCTCCCAGTCGAGCGGGCGGCCGAAGCCGCTCAGCGTGTTGCTGAAGGAGAGATCGCGGGTCTTGCCGGTGAACATCGCCGTGAGGTCCGGATGGCGAGCCTGCTCCGCGTAGCCGAGCCGCAGGACAACGGGTCCGAGGCCGTCGAACGCGACGCGGACCCGCGGCGAGAGTGCCGTGCGCGATGCCGCCGGCGCGAAGACACTGTCCGCCGGATCGTAGGGATCCGTGGGATCGAAGTTGGGATGGGTGAAGATCCGGCCCGGGACCACCGGGAACACCGCGCGTGGGTCGAACGTGTCCCAGCGCAGGCCGCCGTCCACCGTGAGCCCGTCGACCACCAGTCGCGCTTCGGCGAACAGCCCGGCCTGGGCGGGGTTTTCCGAGTACACGGACATGAAGCTCTGACTGATCAGCGCACTGGAGAACGCGCGGACGCGTGAGCGGGTCACGTCCGCGCCTGCGCGCACCCGGTGGACGCCCGCCACGGGCACCGTCACCACCGCCCGGCCGATCCAGTGCGACTCGCTCGCGAGGGACGGGTCGACCTCCAGCGGACCCGCCAACCCCGCGGTGGGGAACCCGGTGGCGGCTGCCCACGGGTTCATCCGGTAGGGCTGCGTCAGCCGGAGGTCGTTGCGGTCCAGGTACGGGACGCGGGTGCCGCTGTTGGTCACGACGTTCTGAATCAACCGATCCCAATCGTCGTCGGACGCGAGCCGGATCACGGCGCCCGCGCCGGTATCGGCGGAGAACCGGTCGACGTTCACCAGGAATTCCATCGGCTCGAGCGCGATCCCCAGCGCGGGGTCGCGATGCGACAATTCCCACGCCGGATCGAGTGGCCCGGAGGTGGTCCGCGCCGTCTGGCGGGACGCCGCGACCTGCACGATGGGGGCGCCATCGGCGGCACCGAGCGCGTGGCGCCAGGCGAGAATCCAGGCCGTGCCGGCCGTGCGGCGGCCGGCATACGCGGCGGGATTGAAGCTGAGAGCGCCGGGCCAGAAGCGGTCCTGCGCCGCGTGCCCCACCACGGTGAGCCGGAGCGACGATCCGCGTCCATACCGCCACGCGACGTTGCCGCTCAGCGACAGATCCGTGGACCAGTCGTAGGGGAGCCGACGCCCCTCACACGACCGGCCCCCGTTGTCCGCGGACTCGCAGCTGCCGGTGGCGCGCGCGAACGAGGGGATCGTGACCTGCCGCGTGCTCCCGTCGAACAGCGTCTCGGTGACCACGGTGTCGATCCCGCTCGGCACGAAGGCGGCCACGTTTTCCAGGCCGGGCCCATAGGCCTGGGCGCCGCGTCTTTCGAGGGTGCCGGCGGAGAACAGCGAGATGCCGCGGGCGAGCGGACCACCGGCGGTGCCTTCGAGGCGGTTGAACCCGATGCTCGTGCTCTTCCCGAACAGATCGTCGGTGGCGTAGCGCAGGTCGCCCTGCCACCGCGTCCCCGCGGTGCGGCTCACGAGCGAGATCACCCCCGCCTGCGCGTCGCCGAACGGGGCCGGGAGCGGCCCGGTCCGCACGGTGATGCCGTCGAGCGCGTTGGGCGCGATGCCGATGCCGAAGGCGCGTCCGCCGCCGGTGCGGAGCGGAACGCCATCGAGCCACACGGCCGTCTCGGCCGGGCCGCCGCCGCGCAGCGCCGGGGCGCCATATTGCTCGGGTTCGGCCAGCCCTGGGATGAGCAACAGCGCGTCGCCCACCGCGTCTACCGGGAGCGACCGGAGCACATCGCCATCGAGGGCACGGACCGTCGCGCGCGGCGCGGCCGGGTCCGTATCCACTCGCAGCGCGCCGGTTCCGCCGGCCCCGCCGGCCCGAATCGTCACTCGGGTGGTCTCGTCCTCGTAGACGGGGACGTCGGCAGTGCTGCCGGTGCCGTCCGGATACGTGATGCGCAGCTGGTGAAGGTCGGGGCGCAGTCCCGGCAGCACGAACGCGCCATCCGTGCCCGTTACCGCCTCCAGGCTGAACGCCGCGTCCTCGATCCGCACACCAATGGCAGGCGCGCCGCGTGCGTCGAGGGCGCGACCGGTGACGCGTCCATCGAGCAACTGACCGGATAGCTGTGTCGGGACCAGGCACGCGATCGCGAGCACGAGTCCGCGGACCGGTAGCCGACGAAGGGCGGTGTGCATCGGTCCTATCCTGCGGCGACGGTGGGTGGGACGCGCACCGGCGGGCGCCCGGCGCGCGGATTCGCCCACCGTCTTATGGTGGGTTCGCTGAAGCCCGGGTGAAGCGTCACTCATCGTGGTCGTGGCACCGCGTTCGAGCCGGACAGTGCTCGCCAAATCTGCGAGCGGCGGGGTTGGGTCGGAAGGGGTGGGGCTCAGGGTGGTGGAAGTGACCTACGGCCGTACTGGACCGACCGCGGCGTGATCTCGCCGGCCCGCAAGGAGTGCATGCAGCGCGGCGAGGTACCGCTCCACGTCTCCCCCCACCTCGGCGTAGAGGTTACGCACTCGCCCGGTATCGAGCGCGCGCAGCCGGCCGTCCACGAGGAATCGGATGTCCGGATCTGCGGTCGCCCGCCCGAGCGGTACCGGATCCCAGCCGGCGTCACGCGCCGCGGCCAGAAACGCTGCCTCGCGGTCGGCCGGCACGGTGAACACGAGCTCGAACTCGCCGTGCGGGCCCGCGTGCAGCATCCACGGTGGGAGTTCCGCGACGGCTGCGGTGGCGAGGGCGGCGGTGTGGGTCCAGCGCTCCACAGGCTCGTCGAGCCGGAAGCCGATCCCGTTGCGCCGGGCCAGCTCGTCCACAGTGGCGATGGCCCCGTCGCTGGTGTCCATGCACGCGGACGCGAAGGCGCGGAGCAGCTGGCCCTCACGGAGCCGCGCTCGCGGCCGATACGCTAAGGATCCGCCATTCCCGCGGCGTGCAAGGCGGCTCAGCGCGTACGCGCCACCGAGCCCGAGCGGCCCCGATGCGTAGAGGCGGTCGCCGGGGCGCGCGCCGCAGCGGGTGAGCGGTCGGCCGTCCGTGATCAGGCCGAGCGCGGTGCCCACCAGATGGATCGCCGATCCGGCGTTGGTGTCGCCGCCGAGGACGCCAAGTCCGGTTGCCTCGCAGGCGGCGCGGATGCCGGCGTTCAGCGCCGCGATCCATTCCGGCGTCACGTCCGGCGGGAGCGTCTCGCACAGCAGGATCCCCAGGGGATCGGCGCCCACCGCCGCCAGATCGCTCGCGTTGATGGTCACCAGCATCCAGCCGATCAACTCGGGATCGGTGTAAAGCCCGGTGGCGGTTTCTTCCGCGAGCCCGTCGGTGGTCACCGCGAGCACGCCGGCGTCACCGGGCAGCCGCACCAGCTCCGCGTCGCTCTCGTGCAGCCCATTGAGTTGGGCGCGTGATCGCGGGAGACCGGCGGCGAGCCGCTCGATGAACGCGTGTTCGAGGACGGTGGTCATGCGCACACCCGCAGGGTCCGTGGGTCGAGCGAGAACTCGACCTCACGCGTCAAGACGATCTCGCCGTCCCCCTCGACGGCGATCGGTGTCTCGGCCCGCACGTGCAGCCGGCGCGCGCGCCAGCTCAGCGTACCGGGGAGACCCTGGAACCGGCCGCGGCAGAGGGCGGCGAGCGTGCGCGCGCGCCGGCTGCGCGAGGCACCATTCAATACGTGCACGTCGAACCAGCCGGTCGCGGGCTCGTAGGGCGAGTCGTAGCGCAACACGCCCGAGACGTGCGGGTTCTTGATCACGGCGAGATTCGTGACGTCGAGGTTCACCGGCGGCATGCCGTCGGTCGCCACGGTCATCGGCCGGGGCCCGATCTGCCACAGCGCGGTGAGCGCGGCCCACGCCATGCCGAGGTCGGGATGGACGCGCTTGAGGCGGGCGACCGCGGGATCCGCGTTGTAGCGACGGTTGCCCTCGGCCGTGGTGCCGAGACTGGCGTTGAGCAGCCAGCGGCGGCAGCGCCAGGTGCCATCGGCATCCAGGTAGCGCAGTCGTCCGACGTCGTGCGGCACGGCCCGCGCGACATCGAGCCGCACGGGCACACCGTGGATCGTCGCGTCGCGGCGGCGTGGCTTGTGGAAGTCGTTGCTGGAGCCCAGCCCCACGGCGCCGAGCACGATGTGCCGGCGCGCGTCTGCGGTGGTGTGGGCGAGCAGCGCGGCCGCGACCACGTTCACGGTGCCGTCGCCACCCGCCGCCACGAACGTCGTCTCGCCGGCGCCGAGCGCGGCGGTGATCGCTTGACGCGCCTGTTCGGCGCCGTCGGGCACCACCAACATGAACGGCCCGATGCGCCGTTCGACCTTGGGCGCCACTCGGGTCCAGCGGCGGCCCGCCTTCCCGCCGCCCGCGGTCGGGTTCAGCAGCACCAGCATCAGATCTGCTCCGGCATGGGGCGGCTGCGCAGCGTGACGACGAACGCCCAGTAGAACAGCGCCAGGGCCGGTGCCCACAGCGGCCGGGCGGCGACCGCGATGGTGGCGCCGAGGAGCAGGTACGCGTGCACCACGGGTGCGACGGCACGGTGGGCATCGGCATCGCCGGTCACCCGGTGCGTGCGGACCTGGGTGACGACGAGTGCCACGACGGCGGCAGCCGCGAAGGGCACCGTCACGAGCCACTGCACGACGGAGGCGTTTCGGAGCAGCGCGGCCACCGCCAGGCCGGCGCCCGCCGCGGCGAGCGCCGCAAAGGCGTCGCTCACCCGGTGCGAGACGCGGAGCCCGAACACCACGGGCAGCGTGCGGTAGCCGGTGGCCCGGTCGGCGGTGACGTCTTTGTAGTAGCCCACCAGCACGAAGTTGGCGTAGCCGAAGAGGGCCGTGGCCAGCGCGCCCGCGAGCGCCCACGAGGCGAGGTCCGTGCCGCCCGCGGCGAGATATCCCATGAGCAGCACCACGGCCACGATCCACGCATTGTAGAGCGGTCCGCCCCACCAGCGGCGCTTGAACCAGGTGTAGGTGGCGAGTCCCATCACCGTCAGGCCGGCGAGGGGGAGCGTGGCGGGCTCGTACGCGCCGATGAGCAGCCCGCAGCCGGCGAGCCCGAGCAGGCTCACGACGAGCACGTCGTTGCGGCGGATCGTGCCGCGCACCAGCGGCCGGTACGGGGCGGAGAGGCTGTCGGTGTCGAGCTGGAAGCAGTCCGTGAGCGCCTGCCCGAAGCCGTAGGCCAGGAAGAACGCGAGCGACAGGAGGCCGACGCGCAGCGGTGCCGGGTCCGGCGCCAGCGCGATGCCGGCGATGCCCGTGATGCCTGAGACGAACAACAGGTACGGCCGCATCGTGACGGCGTACGCGCGCCAGAACGGCGCTGTGAGGAACCGCGCGGGGGCGGCGACGAGCGCGAGCGTGGTCATGAGCGCGCCTCCTGCGGCACGGTGTGCGCGACGCGCGGTCGCGCACGCTTGTGGTGATAGGCGGACTGTCCGTGTCGGCCCAGCCGGTCGAGCAGTGGGTAGAGCAGCCAGAGCAGGCGCGGCGAGAACGCGAGCAGCTTGATGAGCACGCCGCGGGCGCTCGGCACGAGCACCTCGAGCCGGGGGCGGTCGAGCGCGCGGGCGACGGCCCGGGCGACCGCGTCGGCCGGCAGCGCCGCGCTGGTGAACGCCAGCGTGGACGGCGCGTGCGCCGCCTCGAGGGCCAGTTGCTGCGTGTCCACGGAGTCCGGGCTCACGACCGTGACCTTGACCCCGGTGCCGCGCAACTCGAGCGCGAGGGCGTGACAGAAGCCCCGCAGACCGAACTTGGTGGCCGAGTAGACGCT
>JBFGDF010000041.1:0-20338 GCA_041580775.1 Gemmatimonadales bacterium | reverse complement strand
TCGAACCCCTTCCGCGGGGCGCTGCCCCAGCGGCGCGAACGGAGGAGGGCCGTGAACAGGCCCCGCACGCGCCATAGAGAGTTCAGCTGGCGATACCCCAGATTCTCGACCACCGCCAGCCAGAACAGCTGGCGCAGATCCGACCAGCGCGAGTACCGCCGGAACGTGAGCTCCTCGAGCGCGATTGCCGCCGCCGACAGCGCGATCCCGAGCACGATGGCGAGCGTGAGAAAGGCGGCCACGTACGCCGGTGACCAGGCACCCAGCACCAGCGTGACGATGAACGCCACGTAGCCCACGACCTCCACCAGGGGTCCCAGCATCTCGAACAGCAGGTAGTAGGGGAACGCGAGGGTCCCGGCAGTCCCGTAGCGTGGGTTGAACAGCATCCGCCAGTGCCGCACGAGCGATTCCACGAGACCCCGCTGCCAGCGATCCCGCTGCCGCGCCAGGCCGCGCAGAGTCTCGGGACACTCGGTCCACGCCACGGGATCGGGCACGAACGTCAGGCGGTACGGCATGCGCCGGGCATGACAGTACTGATGCAGGCGGATGACCAGCTCCATGTCCTCGCCAACCGTATTGGTCGCGAACCCACCGGCCCCCACGACGATCTCCCGCCGGAAGACGCCGAACGCGCCCGAGATGATCAGGGTCCCGTTCACTTCGGCCCACGCGACCCGGGCCGAGAGGAACGCGCGCAGGTACTCGAGTACCTGCAACCGGGCCAGGAAGCTGGAGGGCAGTCGGACCTCACGGACCCGCCCGTGCTCGACCGTCGATCCGTTGGCAATCCGGATGATGCCCCCGACCGCTACCGACCGCTCATCCTCCAGGAAAGGACGGGTTGCGCGCATCAACGCGTCCGGCTCGAGAATGCTGTCGGCATCGATGACGCAGAACAGGGGCGTGCGGCAGATGTTCAGGCCGGCGTTCAGCGCGTCGGACTTGCCGCCGTTCTCTTTGTCGACCACCCACAGCCGCGGGTGGCTGCGGCTCCGGCGCAGCCCGCGAATCGGACGGGTGGGAAGCTCGGCCGACGGCAGCCGCGACGCTGGCACCAGCGTGAAGTGCTCGGTCAGCACCTCCAGCGTGCGGTCCGGGGATCCGTCGTTGACGACGATGACCTCATAGTCGGGGTAGCGCAGCGTGAGCAGCGCGCGCACGGCCTCGACACAGGTGGCCTCTTCGCGGAACGCCGGGACGATGACGGTGACGGGGGGCGCCGACCCGGACTGGATCAGCGATTCCACGTCGAGGGTCCGCAGCCGGTGCACGTAGCGGCGCAGGAAGCGGAACGCGAGCAGGCTGGTGAGGAGATACACCGTGTTGAGCACGGCGAAGTACACGAGGACGATCGTGTTGATCAGCCACAGGCCACTCCAGAAGAGCGCCGTCATCCGGGGCCCTCCGGGGCCAGCACCTCGTGGATCGCGGACGCCCGGCCGTGGCCGTGCGCGGCGAGCGTGGCAAGGAGATCCGCCCGTCCCAGGGTCCGGAGGGCGCGCACCGCGTGAATCGCCACCCAGTGCGAATCGTCGTCGATGGCCCGCCGGATCAACGCCGTTTCGGCGTCACCGCCGAGCGTGGCCAGGGCCCGAACCGCGGCACCGCGCACGGCCGGCACGGGATCCGCCACGAGCCGCCGGAGCACAGGGACGTGGTCGGCCGTCCCGACCCGGTCGATCAGCCGGATGAGCGCGACCCGGAGATCGGTGTCGTCGGCGCCGTCCAGCGCGTGCACGGCGACGTCGCCCGCCGGGAGGTCGTTGAATACCGCGAGCACGTTGGCGGCAATCGTGCGCAGCCGGGCGGGCCGCGCGGCGTCCGCCAGGGCGCCGCGGAAGATCCCCGCCGACTCCGGTCCCATGCGCTGCAGCATCGAGACCAGGAACCGCACCGTCCACAGCTCGAGCCGGGCAAGGCGCTCGAGCAGCGCCGGGGCATGCGCCGGCGCATAGTCGCGCGCCAGCGCCTCGGCGGCAATCACCACCACGAGCGGCGCGGGATCATCCAGCGCGTCCACCAGCTGCGTCCGGTACGGGTGCGCGCCGAGCTCCCCGAGCACCTGGACGGCTGCGGCACGCCGTTCCGCCCGGCGATCCCGCAGCTCCCCGAGCACCAGCGGCAGGTACGGCTCGGCGAGTCGCTCGAGCACGGCCCGGTCGCGGCCCTTCACGCGGCGTGCGTACCGCACGAGATACGTCAGGAATTGCCGCGCATCCGCCACCGCCACGGTGCGCGACAGATCGCCGGGCGGACGGTCGCCGGCGAGGACGGCGAGCATCACCGGATCCCACGCCGCTTCGAGCGCCGTCCAGCGACGCGCCACGCGGTTGTTCCGGATGCGCAGCAGGACCGCCGCGACTGTCAGGGCCACGGCGGAGACCACCACGACGACGATCGAAAGGCTGAGCAGCCAGAAGATCTCGTCGCCGAACGGCAGCGGCAGCGTGGCCGTCACGCCGGATTCGGCGGCCGGCGACGCCGCAGCAGCCGATGCAGGCGCGCCACCAGTTCGGCAGGGGAGAACGGCTTCACGACGTAATCGTCCGCACCGAGTTCGAATCCCCTGATGATGTCGGTCTCCGTTCCCAGTGACGTGAGCATGATGATCGGCAGCCGCGCGTGCCGTACGGACGCGCGCAGACGGGCCAGCACCCCGAGGCCGTCGAGGCCCGGCAGCCGGATATCGAGGATCGCCGCGGCCAGCGTCCGCTGCGCCGCCGCCTCGAGGGCCGCCTCTCCATCAGCCACGTGGATCACTTCCATCCCCGCGTCCCGGGAAAGCCGGTAGACCACAATCTTGGCGGTGACCGGATCGTCCTCTGCGACGAGGATCACCTCTCGGTCCGGACCGGCCGCCCCGTGTGTCACGGCCGTGCGCCCGACGGCGGCCCGTCGCCACCGCGCAGCTGCCGAGCCACCTGCTGCAGCAACCGCACGCCCTCCTGCACCGCCCGGTCGAGGCGTGCGGGGGCGTGTGTCGGCGGGAGGGTCCCGCCCCGCGCCCGATCCTCGAGCACCCGCGCCAGCATCTCCACCTCGACCAGTCCCACCATGGCCGCGGCGGACACGATGGCGTGGGCCGCCGCCGCCACCTGCGGCGCCTGACCATCGGCCGCGGCCCGCTGCAGCGCATCGGCACGCGGTGGAACGGAGGCCGCAAATGTGGCGATCACGTCCTGGACGAGCTCGTCCCCCCCGACCTCGTAGAGGTCGGAAAGGAAGGCGGGGTCGATTGGGGCGCCGGGATCCACGCGGTGATCCTCCGAGAGGTAGGGGGAGGATGCGCGGGCGCGACCGCGGGCCGAAGAAATCCCGAATCGGCCCGCGGCGGCGGCGCGCTGGGCAGCCGCCCAGCCATTTGAATTCACCCCTCCCCGGCGGTAACATGCGGGTTCGGCGACGGCCGGGACACACACGCGGGTGGGAATGTACATGGACGGGATCGGATCGTGAGCGACGAGCGGGTCAGGACCTCCGAGTTCCGCGTGCGCGGCGAGAACCTCGTCGGCAAGGTTAAGGAGATTCTGCACGAAGGCAACGTGCGGCGCATCATCATCAAGAACGATGACGACCGCACGCTGCTGGAAATCCCGCTCACGCTGGGGGTCGTGGGCGCCATTCTGGCGCCCGTGTGGGCTGCGATCGGCGCGCTCGCCGCCCTGGCCGCCGATCTCCGAATCGTCGTCGAACGAGTCGAACGTGGCGATGCACCGCAGGGAGGGAACGATGCGTAGTACACGGTGGGGAACGGTCCTGGTCGCCGCGGCGGCTCTTGCCGGATGTGACCGCGGCCCCAGCCCAGAAGTCCAGGCCCAGTTGGAGCAGCTCACGGTCGTGTCGGCCGAGAAGGACAGCCTATTGCAGCAGGTGGCCGAGAACGCCCGCCTGATGAGCGAGATCAGCACGCAGCTCGTCGCCGTGGCCGATCGGGAGAAGCTCGCGCGCGTCGCGGGGGCGGCCGAATCGCCGATGGCGGCTACCCGGGACAGCCTGCGGACCATGGTCGGCGACGTCGCCACCCGCGTCGCCGCCCTGGAGGATCGTCTGCGGGCCAGTCAGCGCCGGGTGCGCAACCTGACGCAGGCGTCCGACAGCGCGCGCGCGCAGTTCGAGACGACGATCAGCGATCTGCAGGCGACCATCGAGAATCAGAAGACGACCATCGCCGCGCTCGCCACGCGGGTCGAGGAGCTGCAGGCGGAGAACGTGCAGCTGGCGACCGAAAAGGCGGCGTTGGCGGATACCGTGGAGCAGCTGGCGGTCCAGAAGTTCTCGGCCTACTACGTAGTGGGCACGAAGGAAGAGTTGATCGAGCGCGGCATCGTGACCGAAGAGGGCGGCAGCCGGGTGCTGTTCATATTCGGCAAGCGCGGCAAGACGCTGGTGCCCGCCCGGGACCTCGATCCGGCCGAGTTCACGGAGATCGACATGCGTCTCGTGACCGAGATCCCGCTGCCCGATTCGGCGGAGGCGTACAGGATCGCCTCGCGGCAGAATCTCGCGGCCCTGGCCGAGCCACCGGACGACAAGGGTAAGGTGCACGGAGTGCTCCGCATCGGCTCGCCCCTCGAATTCTGGCTCCCGTCGAAGTTCCTGATCCTCGTCAGGTCCTGAGCCCACCGACCGGCCCAAACACGACGGGACCGCCGCGGCGGTCCCGTCGTGTCGTTGCGGCGTGGTCCGGCGCCCCGATCAGGGGAAGATGCCCAGCTCCTCGTAGGCCACCACCACCTTGTTGATCGCCAGCACCATCGCCGCCGTTCGCAGGTCCACTTTGTCTTCGAGGGCGGCCCGCTTGTTCCGGATCTGCTGGTAGGCGAACGCCATCGTCTCCTCCAGTCCCGAGTTCACCAGATCCAGTTCTTCGGCGCCCCGCGTGAGGGTCGATTCCTCCTGGAGCGAGAATTGCTTGCCGGTCGCCGATTCCATGGCCTTCACGAGGCGGCGGTAGGCGCCCTGGTCGAACCGCTTCTCCATCCGGCCGAAGCTCACGTGCTGCAGGTTCTTCAGCCACTCGAAGTAGGAGACGGTGACGCCCCCGGAGTTCAGGTAGATGTCCGGGATCGTGAGCACGCCCCGCTGCCGCAGCAGCTGGTCGGCATCGTCCGTCATCGGGCCGTTGGCGCCTTCGCCGATGAGCTTCGCCTTGATGCGCGGCGCATTCTCCGGGGTGATCTGGTTCTCGAGCGCCGCGGGAATCAGGATGTCGCATTCCAGTTCGAGCGCCGCGAGCGACGAGGGCAGGGGCGCGGCGCCCGGGAACCCGACCACCGTCCCCGCCTCCTCCCGATAGGCCATGAGCCGCTCGAGATCGATGCCATCGGGGTTGGCGATCCCCCCCTTGATCTCGCTCACGCCCACCAGCACGGCACCGAGCTCGATCATGTACTTGGCCGCGTGGTAGCCCACGTTGCCGAGGCCCTGCACGACGAATCGCTTGCCATCGATCCCGGTCGAGAGCTTCAGCGGTTTCATGTCCTCGGCGATGCTGCACGCCTCCACCAGCCCGTACACCACCCCGCGGCCGGTCGCCTCGGTGCGGCCCGCGACCCCGCCTTGGGTAACGGGCTTGCCGGTGACGCAGGCCGCCGCGTTCAGCTCGCCGGCGTTGAGGGACTGATACGTGTCGGCCACCCACGCCATCTCACGCGGGCCCGTGCCCATGTCCGGGGCGGGCACGTCGATCGCCGGACCGATGAAATGCTTCTTCCACAGCTCGAAGGTGAAGCGACGCGTGATCCGTTCGAGTTCGTCCGCAGAGTACCGTCGCGGATCGATGCGCACCCCGCCCTTCGCGCCGCCGAAGGGCACGTTCACGACGGCGCACTTGTAGGTCATGAGCGCCGCGAGCGCCATGACCTCGTCGCCGTTCACCGACTTCGCGTACCGAATCCCGCCTTTGGTCGGCTGGCGGTGATGGCTGTGTTCGACCCGCCACGACTCGATGACCTCGATCGAGCCGTCGTCGCGGCGGAGCGGGAAGCTGATGTAGTAGACACTGTTGCAGCGTTTGACCTGACCCAGCAGCGTCGGATCGGCATCGACGAAGCCCGCCGCGCGATCGAAGCTCTTGTTGACTTCATCGAAGAACTTGTATTGGGACGACATGGACGCTCCATACGAGTGTCGAGGGAACGACTGCGGAGAAAGCTAATGACCAGCGTGCGCGATGCCACGGGCCGCCGGGTGGTGCCCGCTTGAGGATTCTCTCGCCGGACTTTCAGCCTCTCTTCATATTCCATGCATACTCACCAGGCGAACGTGCGGGCATGCCGAACACCACCAGCGCCCGCCTCCGCGAGCTCCGACCGGCGGAGCTCGTGCGGCGCTACGACGACGAGCTCGACGCGTTCGAGACGACGGACGATCTCGCAGACGTCTTCGGGATTGTCGGGCAGCCGCGCGCGGCGGCGGCCGTCGAGTTCGGAACCGGGATCGGCCGGCCGGGCTTCAACATCTTTGCGCTGGGCGCCCCCGGCACCGGCAAGCGTTCGTTCCTGCGGGAGTACCTCGAATCGCTGGCCCGCAACCGGCCGGCGCCGCCGGACCTGTGCTACGTCCACAACTTCGACGAGCCGCACCGGCCGCAGCTGCTGGCGCTCCCGTCCGGGGTAGGCGCCAACCTCCGGCGCGATCTCGACCGGCTCGGAGAGGACCTCCGCACCGCCATTGCCGCGGCGTTCGAATCCGACGAATACCACCGCCGGCGCCAGGGCATCGAAGACGAGTTCAAGGAGCGGCCCGAGCAGCAGTTGCAGCAGATCGACGAGCGGGCCAAGGCCACCGGGCTCGCGCTCCTCCGCACGCCATCGGGCCTCACGTTTGCCCCGGTGCGCGGTGGGGAGGTGCTCTCGGAGGAGCAGTTCCGGGACTTGCCGGAGGACGAGCGGCAGCGACTCGAAGCAGAGGTGGAGCGCCTGCAGGCCGAGGTCGAGCAGACCGTCCGGCAGATCCCGCGGTGGAATCGGGAACGGCGCGATCGCGTTCAGTCCCTGAACCGGGAAGTCACGTCCCTCGCGCTGGAACACCCGCTGGCCGAGGTGCGGGAGAAGTACCGGGAGTTACCCGCCGTGCTGCGCCACCTCGACGCCGTGCGGCAGCACGCCGTGGAACATGCCCGCGAGCTGGCCGGCCTCGAGCCCGGCGGCACCTCCCAGCTGGCTGAGGCCCTCGGCCGGCCGGACCCCGGCACGGCGCTGCGGCTGTACCGGGCCAATCTCCTCGTGGACAACACCGGGCGCCAAGGCGCTCCCGTCGTGTACGAGGACAACCCGACGTACGACAACTTGATCGGCCGGATCGAGCACGCCGCGCAGTTTGGCGCCCTGGTGACCGACTACACGCTCATCAAGCCGGGCGCCCTGCACCGTGCGAACGGCGGGTACCTCCTGCTCGACATGCACCGCCTGCTGCGCTCGCCCCACGCCTGGGACGGCCTCAAGCGGGCCCTGGCGGCCCGGCAAATCCGCATCGAGCCGCTCGGACAGGCGCTCGGACTGGTCAGCGCGCAATCGCTCGAGCCGGAGCCGGTCGAGCTGAGCGTGCAGGTCATTCTGATGGGCGACCCCGCGCTCTACTACCTGCTCTACACGCTCGATCCGGATTTCCCCGAGCACTTCAAGGTCGCCGCCGATTTCGACGAGACCATGGCGGCCGGCGACGACCGTCTCGAACAGTACGCGCGCCTCCTCGCCACCCTGTGCCGGCAGGAAGGACTGCGTCCCCTGCACCGCACCGCGGTTGCCCGCCTGATGCGGCACAGCAGCCGGCTCGTGGGCGACCAGCAGAAGCTCTCCGCCCAGATCGCGATCGTGGTGGACCTCATGCGGGAAGCGGACTACTGGGCCGGTCGCGCCAGCCATGCCGCGATCCAGGTCGAAGACGTGGAGCGGGGGATCGACACGCAGATCCGCCGGGCCGACCGCCCGCGGCAGCGCTATCTCGAGGCCATCGAGCGGGGCACCGTGTTGCTCGATACGGACGGCGCGCGGGTGGGCCAGGTGAACGGGCTCGCGGTGGCCTCGTACGGGACCTTCACGTTCGGCCACCCCAGCCGGATCACGGCGCGTGTGCGCATCGGGGAGGGGAGCGTGCTGGACATCGAGCGGGAAGTGGAGCTCGGTGGCCCCATCCACTCCAAGGGCGTCCTGATCCTCGGCGGACTGGTGGGCGCGCGCTACGCGCCGGACCGTCCGCTGTCCCTCTCGGCGACGCTGGTGTTCGAGCAGTCGTACGGTATGGTGGACGGCGACAGCGCCTCGGCGGCCGAGCTGTTCGCCCTCGTCTCGGCCATCGCCGACGTGCCGCTCAGCCAGGCCCTGGCGGTGACCGGGTCCATCAACCAGCATGGGGACGTGCAACCCATCGGCGGGGTCAACGAGAAGATCGAGGGGTACTTCGACGCGTGCCGCGTGCGGGGGCTCACGGGACGGCAGGGCGTCATCATCCCCCAGGCCAACGTGACTCACTTGATGCTGCGGCAGGATGTGATCGACGCCGTGGCATCGGGTCACTTCCACATCTATCCGATCGGGACCGTCGACGACGGCCTGGAACTGCTCACGGCGCTGCCCGCGGGAGCGCGTGGCCTCGACGGGCGCTACCCCGCGGAGTCCGTCAACGGCCGGGTCGTGGCGCGGCTGCGCGCGCTCGCGGACCTGCGTCGGGAATTCGCCGGCCAACCGGCGGGGGCCGAGCCGGGGACCCCGCGCCACTCCGCGCCCGGAGACGGGAGCTGACGCTGCGCTACGACGTCGCCGTCGTCGGCGCGGGGCCCGCCGGAGCCACGGCGGCCTGGCATCTGGCGCGGGCCGGCGTGCGCGTCGTGCTCTTGGAGCGGGCCACCCTGCCGCGCTACAAGACCTGCGGGGGAGGCCTCGTCGCACGGGCCCGACACGAACTGCCGATCGACGTCGCGCCGCTCGCGGAGCGCACCTGCCACGCCGTGGTGGTGTCGCTGCTCACTCGCGATCGGGCGTTCACGTGTCGCCGGGCCGACCCGCTCATCACGATGACGATGCGAGCCACGCTCGACCACGCTCTTGCCCGGGCGGCGGCGGCGGCCGGCGCCGACGTACGGGCGCCGTGCCGGGTGACCGGGATCGAGACCAACGCCGGGACGGTCCGCCTGCACACGTCCACAGGAGCGATCGAGGCGCTGTTCGTGGTGGCGGCCGATGGCACCACGGGCGTCACGGCCCGCGCGGCGGGATGGGCGCCGGCGCGTAATGCGGTCCCGGCCCTGGAGATGGAAGCCCGGGTCGACGAACGCACCCTGGCCCGCTTCGGCGGTGCTGCTCGCTTCGACTTCGGCATTCCGCCCGGCGGGTACGCCTGGGTCTTCCCGAAGGCGGACCATCTCTCGGTGGGCGTGCTCACCACGCGGCGCGGCTCCCAACGGCTCCCCGACTGGCTGCGTGCGTACTGCGAGCGCCTCGGCCTCGTGCCGCGCGCGGCCGAGCGCCACGGGTACCTGGTGCCGGTGCGGCCCGCCCGTCCGCCGTTCGTCCGCCAGCGGACCGTCGCGGTGGGTGACGCGGCGGGGCTCGCCGATCCCCTCACGGCCGAAGGCATCAGCCACGCCGTCCTGAGCGGCCGGCTGGCGGCTGAGGCCCTCGTCGCCGGCCAACTCGACGAGCGCCGCGTGCGGGCATCCTACACCGTCGCGCTCCGCCGGGACGTGCTGCCCGAGTTGCGGGTCGCGCGGCTGCTCGCCCGCCTCGTGTACGGCCCGGACCCCATCCAGTCGGCCGTCTATCAGCTGATCGGGCCGCGGCTCGCTGAGGCGGTCGCCGACGTGGCCGCCGGCACGACGACCTACCGCGCAGCCCTGTGGCGCCCGCGAACCTATCTCCGCATCTCGCCCACCATTTCCCATGACGCGATTCCCCATTCGGGCTGATTCGAGCCGGTCTTCAGACTCGATTCCCGAAAAATTCACGTTCGGGAGGTTAGCCTGCGCGTGGGTCAGGGATCAGGGTGGCCATTTGCCTCCGGAAGGGAACCCCACCTGGGGTACGGAGGTCCTCCCGCAACCACCCACTTGGCCCGAAGCGAAGTGCCCGCCCGGCCGGCTGGGGGTCGGGCGGGTTTTTTTTGGGTACCCGCGGGGGAGTCGGCGATGATCGGCCCGGCCTACTGGGACCTGGAGCCCGGGGTGGTGCGCGCCCGCGCCGCACAGGCGGTCGCCGGACTCTCGGCGTGCCGGGTCTGCCCGCGGCTGTGCGACGTCAACCGGCTGGACGACCGATGGTCGGCCTGCAAGACGGGCCGATACGCCGTCGTCAGCAGTTGCTTCCCGCACTTCGGTGAGGAGGACTGTCTCCGCGGCTGGAACGGCTCGGGCACGATCTTCTTTGCCCACTGCAATCTGCGGTGCGTCTTCTGTCAGAACTACGACATCAGTCAGGCGATCAGGCCGGGCCGCAGCCCGGCGGGCTGCACGCCCGAGGAGCTCGCGGCGATGATGCTCGCACTCCAGCGGGAGGGCTGCCACAACATCAACCTCGTGACGCCGGAGCACGTCGTCCCCCAGGTGCTGGAGGCCCTCACGCTGGCGATCGACCGGGGCCTCAACCTGCCGATCGTCTACAACACGAGCGCGTACGATTCGCTGGAGAGCCTGGCCCTGCTCGACGGCATCGTGGACATCTACATGCCCGACTTCAAGTACTGGTCCGCCGACCGGAGTGGACGGTACCTCGCCGCACCCGACTATCCGGAGGTCGCGCGCGCCGCCATCCAGGAGATGCACCGACAAGTGGGCCCGCTGCAGGTCAGCGCGGATGGACTCGCGCGACGGGGCGTCCTGCTCCGGCACCTGGTGATGCCCGGCGCCCTCGGTGACACCCGCAGCATCCTCCACTGGGTGGCCACGGAACTGGGACCCGACACGTACGTCAATCTGATGGACCAGTACCGACCGGCCGGAAAGGTGGGTCTCGACCGGTACCACGAGCTCAACCGCCGCCTCGCGCCGCGCGAGATGGCGGAGGCGCGTGGCATTGCCGGGGAGTTCGGCATCACCCGGTTGGACGGCCGGTGCGCGTCGTCCCGGCCGGGGCCACAGCTGGTCGCCCGCGATGGATAGACTGCGCGCGGCCCGCCGACCGGCTGGCGGCGGAGGACTCGTGGCCGTCGCGCTCGCCACGCTGCTCGGCGCGACGGCGCTGCCGGCGCAACAGGGGTCGAGCGTGATCTTCTTCCATCCCGACGGCATGGGCGT
Source organism: Gemmatimonadales bacterium (assembly GCA_041580775.1). Classification (GTDB taxonomy): domain Bacteria; phylum Gemmatimonadota; class Gemmatimonadetes; order Gemmatimonadales; family GWC2-71-9; genus JAOTWJ01. The sequence continues at coordinate 9,105 of JBFGDF010000041.1, read as the reverse complement.
GAACACCTGGGGCGCCGTGCGGATCGCCACGGTCGGTCCCGACCGGCGGCTGCACTGGGATCGACTGCCGTTCGCCGCGGTGTACGTGGGCCACATGCGCGACGCCCTGGCCTCCACGTCCCAGGGCGGAGCAACGGTTCACGCGTTCGGCGTCAAGGTGCTGGCGGACAGTTACGGCATGGACGGCGATCGCCCGCTCACGGCGCGCTCCGGCAAGCCGCTGAGCATCCTGCGGGAAGCACAGGCGGCGGGCCGAGCCGTGGGGGTGGTAAACAGCGGAACGATCACGGAGCCGGGCACCGGGGCCTTCCTCGCGAGTGTGCCGCGCCGCAGCGATCACGCCGAGATCGCCCGACAGATCCTCGAGGCACAGCCGGACGTGATCCTCGGGGGCGGCGAACGCTACTTCCTGCCGCGCGGTGTCGCCGGCCGTCACGGCGACGGCGCGCGCGGCGATGGGCTCGATCTGGTGGCGCGGGCTCGCGCGCTGGGCTATGCCGTGGTGTACACACGCGACGAGCTGCTGGCCCTGCCACGGAACACGCGCCGGGTCCTGGGGCTCTTTGCGGCGAACCACACCTTCAACGATCGCCCCGAGGAGACCCTGCGGGCCCTGGGACTTCCGGTTTACGCGCCGAGCGCGCCGAGTGTGAGCGAGATGAGCCAGGCGGCGCTCGCGATCCTGGCCCGCCACCCGCGGGGGTTCATGCTGGTGGTCGAGGAGGAGGGCACGGACAACTTCGGCAACAGCAACAACGCGTCCGGGCTGATCGAGGCGGGTCGCCGAGCCGACGAGGCCGTCGGGACGCTGACGGCGTTCGTTCAGGCGCACCCGCGCACGCTGATGCTGATGACGTCGGACAGCGACGCCGGGGGCGTGCAGCTGCTGGGCAGCACCTCGATCGGCGGCATCCGCGCGGACACGCCGCTGCCCGCGCGGGATCCCAATGGCGCACCGCTGGACGGTGTCGACGGCACCGGGACGGTGTCGTTCCTGTCACCGCCTGACCTCATGGGTCGGCAGTGGCCGTTCGCCATCAGCTGGGCCAGCGAGGGTGACGCGAGCGGCGGCATTCTGGTCCGCGCGATCGGCTGGGGCGCCGACCGCGTGCGTGGCACGATGGACAACACCGACATCTATCGGGTGATGTACCTGGCGCTGTTCGGGCGGGATCCCGTCTCGAGCCCTCGGCGCGGCGGCCAATGAGGCACGCCGCCGCCCGCCGGGTCCACCCGGAGGAGCATATATGGCGAAATACCGAATTGCATGGCTCCCAGGCGACGGCGTGGGCGTGGACGTCATGGAGGCCGCCCGGCTGGTACTCGACAAGCTCGGGCTCGACGCCGAGTACGTCCACGGCGACATCGGCTGGGAGTTCTGGCGCGCGGAGGGCGACGCCCTCCCGGCGCGTACCATCGAGCTGCTGAAGCAGGTGGACGCGGCGCTGTTCGGCGCCATCACGTCCAAGCCGGTCAAGGCGGCCGCCGCCGAGCTGGCCCCGGCCCTGCGCGACACCGGGCTCAGCTACCGGTCGCCGATCGTGCGGATGCGGCAGATGTTCGACCTCTACATCTGTCTCCGTCCCTGCAAGGCGTATCCCAAGAACCCGCTCAACTACAAGGAAGGCATCGACCTCGTGGTGTTCCGCGAGAACACCGAGGATCTCTACGTGGGCGTCGAGTTCGCACCGGTGCCGAAGGAACTCGCCGACCAGCTGGCCCGGCTGGCCAAGCCGTTCGCGTCCTTCGCCGGCCTCGCGCCGAACGACTACGCGATCTCCTGCAAGATCAACACGCAGCGCGGATCGGAACGGATCATCCGCGCGGCGTTCGAGTACGCGCGGAAGTTCCGGCGCAAGAAGGTGACCGTCGTGCACAAGGCGAACGTCGTCCGCGCCACGGACGGGCTGTTCCTCGAAGCGGCTAGGGCCGTCGCCGCGGACTATCCGGAGATCGCGCTCGACGATGCCAACATCGACGCGATGACCATGTGGCTGCTCAAGAATCCGTTCAACTACGATGTGCTGGTCGCCCCGAATCTCTACGGGGACGTGATCTCGGACCTGTGCGCGCAGATGGTAGGCGGCCTGGGGTTCGGCTGTTCCGGAAACATCGGGGAGAAGCTGGCCGTCTTCGAGCCCACACACGGTTCCGCCCCGAAATACGCGGGGCAGCACAAGGTCAACCCGATCGCCACCATTCTCGCGGCCAAGATGATGCTCGAGTGGCTCGGCGAGGTGGAAATGGCGGCCTCGGTGGAGGCGGCCGTCGCCGACGTCCTGGTCGATGGGCGGGTGCGCACCTACGACATGGGCGGCAGCGACAGCACGCTCGACATGGCCCGGGCCATCGCGGCGGGGGTCTGAGGGAGCGTCCGATGCCCCGCGTCATTCTTCACGAAGTCGGACCTCGCGACGGACTCCAGATGGAACGCACCGTCGTCCCGCTCGCGATCAAGGAGGGTTGGATTCGGCGGGCGGCGGCCGCCGGGCTCGACATCGTTCAGGTGGGATCGTTCGTGCACCCGCAGAAGGTCCCGCAGATGGCCGACACCGACGAGCTCTTCCGTCGGCTCGCGGCCGACCCGCCGGCCGGGGTGACGCTGTCCGGGCTGGTGCTGAACGAGAAGGGACTCGAGCGCGGCCTGGCGTGCGGGGTCACGATGTTCTGCCTCGGCGCCTCCGCCAGCGACACCCACAGCCGCAAGAACACGGGCATGGGATCGGAGGAGGCAACGCGGCGCATCATCGGGGCGGCGCGGGACGCCGTCGCCGCCGGCACGCAGGTGCAGGTGTCGGTCCAGTCCGCGTTCGGCTGCGGGTTCGAGGGCCCCGTCCCCGACGCGCGCGTGCTCGCCATGGTGCGGGCCTACCTCGACGCCGGCCTCCGCCACGTCAGCCTGGCGGATACCGCCGGACATGCGCACCCCGCGCAGGTGCGGCGCCTCTTCGCCACCATCCGCGCCCTCGACCCGGGGGTCGAGTGCACGTGCCACTTCCACAACACCTACGGGCTCGGGATGGCGAACATCTTCGCCGCGCTGGACGCGGGGGTGACGGCGTTCGAAACCTCGTTCGCCGGCCTGGGCGGGTGCCCGTTTACGAAGGTGGCAGCCGGGAACGTCGCCACCGAGGACTTCGTGCACGCCCTGCAGCGCACCGGGCTGCGGACCGACGTGAACCTCGCCGCGCTCCTCAGCATCGCCGGCGACGTCGCCGGCCACTTCGGGCGCGACCTCCCGGGCTTCGTCTACAAGACAGGCCCCATCACTGCGACGGAGTCCTCATGAGCCGCACACTGCTCGAGGGTATCCGAGTTCTCGATCTCACCAACGTGCTGGCGGGGCCGTTCGCGACCCTGCACCTCGCCCTCCTCGGCGCGGAGGTCATCAAGGTCGAGAACCCCAAGGACGGCGACCTGGCGCGGAAACTCGGCATCGTGACCGAGCTGAACGACCAGCTCATGGGCACCAGTTTCCTCGCGCAGAACGCCAACAAGAGATCCCTCACACTCAACACCAAGTCGCCGGAGGGGAAAGAGATCTTCCGGCGCCTCGTCAGCACCGCCGACGTGCTCGTGGAGAACTTCCGGCCCGACGTGATGAACCGCCTCGGACTCGGGTACGATGCTCTGGCGGAGCTGAACCCGCGCCTCATCTACTGCGCCATTTCCGGCTTCGGCCAGACCGGCCCGGACGCCCTGAAACCGGCCTACGATCAGATCATCCAGGGCCTGAGCGGCGTGATGGCCGTCAACGGCGACGAGCGGCTCAATCCGCTGCGGGCCGGATTCCCGGTATGTGACACCGTGGGCGGACTCAACGCGGCGTTCGCCATCATGGCGGCGCTGTACCACCGCGAGCGGACCGGCGAGGGCCAGTTCATCGACGTGGCCCTGCTCGATTCGATCATGCCGCTGATGGGTTGGGTCGTGGCGAACCTGCTCATCGGCGGGCAGCAGCCGGTCCTCATGGGCAACGACAACTTCACGGCCGCACCGTCCGGCACATTCCGGACGCGGGACGGCTTCATCAACATCGCAGCCAACAAGCAGGAGCAGTGGGAGGCGCTCTGCGAGGTGCTGGACGTTCCGCACCTCAAGACCGATCCGCGGTTTCAGAAGCGGGACATCCGCAAGCAGAACCGGACGGCGCTCACCCCGCTACTCGAGGAGAAGCTCGCGGAACGGCCGACCGCCGACTGGGTGGAGCGCCTGAACGAGCGCGGCATCCCGAGCGGCGCGATCTTGAGTCTCGCAGACGCGCTGCGCCAGCCGCAGGTGCAGCACCGCGACCTGCTGCAGGCGGTGCCCACCGAGGGTCTCGGCGCCCTCACGCTGCTCGGCCTCACGGCCCGGTTTGCAAAGACCCCCGCAGCCATCACCACGCCGCCGCCCCGGCTGTCCGCCGACACCGAGGCGGTGCTCGGCGCCCTCGGCATCGACCGCGACGCGGTGGCAGCACTCCGGACCAAGGGTGTCGTCTGACGCACTTCCGTGCGAAAGGAGCCCCTCATGGGAATGACGCTGGTACAGAAGATCCTGGCCCGCGCGTCGGGCCGCGCCCAGGTGGCCGTCGGTGACGTCGTGGAGCCGCGCGTGGATCTGGCGATGTCACACGAGAACGCGGCGCTCGTGATCAATCAGTTCTTCGACATTTACGCCGGCACCACGCTCCCGGCCGACCTGTGGGACCCCCACAAGGTCGCGATCATCTTCGATCATCGCGTCCCGGCCGAGTCGCCCAAGACGGCCTCCAACCAGAAGAAGATCCGGGCGTTCGTCGCGGCACAGCGCATTCGCCGGTTCCACGACATCCGCGGCGACGTGGGCGGAATCTGCCATCAGATCCTGCCGGAGAGTGGCTACGTCCGGCCCGGCGCGGTGGTGGTCGGCACGGACTCGCACACCACCAGTCACGGCGCCCTGGGGGCGTTCGCCTTCGGCATCGGCGCCACGGAAATGGCCAGCGTCTGGGCGCTGGGCACGGTCCTGAACGTCGAGGTGCCGCCGACGATCAAGGTCGAGGTGCGCGGCCGGTTCCAACCCCAGGTGGGGCCGAAGGACCTGGTCCTGCACCTGATCGGCCAGCTCACCGCCGAGGGTGCCAACTTCCGCGTGCTCGAATATCACGGTGAGACCGTGCGCACCATGTCCACCTCCGGCCGTCTCGTGCTCTGCAACATGGCGGTCGAGGCCGGGGCCACGGCGGGGGCGGTGCCCGCGGACGCGGAGACCACCCGGTATCTGCGAGAGGAGGCCGGCGTCTCGGAGCCGGTCGCGGCCGTGGCGCCCGACGCGGACGCCGCGTACGATCGGGTGATCCAGCTCGACGTGAGCGACCTCGATCCCCAGATCGCCTGCCCGCACACCGTGGACAACGTCAGGCCGATCGCGGCAGTGGCCGGGACGAAGATCGACCAGGTCGTGATCGGTTCGTGCACCAACGGCCGGCTCGACGACCTCGCCGCCGCCGCTGAGATCTTGGACGGCCGCAAGGTCGCTCCGAGCACCCGCATGCTGATCTTCCCGGCGTCGGCCAGGATTTACCAGCAGGCGCTCGACCGCGGCTACGTCGCCACGTTCATGCGGGCCGGGGCCGTCGTGATGAACTCCGGTTGCGGCCCGTGCCTGGGCGTGCACGAGGGCGCGCTGGGCGACGGCGAAGTGGCCCTGTCCACCACGAATCGGAACTTCAAGGGTCGCATGGGCAACCCCAACTCCGAGGTGTACCTCTGTTCGCCGGCCGTGGCCGCGGCGTCGGCCGTCACGGGCGTCATTACCGATCCGCGGACGGGAAGGAACTGACCAATGGCGACCGTCGTCTATACGGTGGGTGACGACATTTCCACCGACGTCATCTACCCCGGGCGGTACATGGCCACGGTGCTGCCCACCGAAACCCCGCAGTTCGCGTTCGCGGACGACGCAGCGTTCAATGCGACGCTCAAGGCCAAGACCGTGCCCGCGGGCGGCGTGCTGGTGGGCGGCAAGAACTTCGGCTGCGGCTCCTCGCGCGAGCAGGCCGTGTCGTGTCTCCAGGGGCACGAGCTCACGATCGTGGCGCGCGGGTTCGCGCGCATCTTCCTGCAGAACGCCATCAACCTGGGGCTCCAGCTGGTCGTGTGTCCCACGATCGAGGCCGAGATGGGCGATGAGCTGTCGATGACGGCGGGGGAGGTCGTAAACGAGACGAAACAGCGGCGGTTCCCGATCGTCCCGCTGCCGCAGTCCCGCCAGGCGATCATCGATGCGGGCGGGCTGATCCCGTTCACCCGCCAGCGACTCCTGAGGGAGCGGACGTCGCCGACGTGACGCCGGATCCGGCCGCCGACCGCCGCCTCGGCCGCGGCTCCGCCCGGACTCGGAACATGAGCGTCGATCCCACGATGCGGCGGCGCACCGCGTGGGGGATCCCACGCCCGACTAGCGCGCGATCGTGCCCGGACCGGGGCGGACGCCCGGACCGGGCAACTCCACGAGCCGCACGAGCACCGCCCCGTGGATCGCCCCGACGGTGGCCCCGGCAAGCGTGAGCGTGGCCAGCACGCGCAGCACCATCTCTGCTGGGCGCGCGCCTTCCGGCACGGCACCTGCCGCGGCAAACACCACCGGCATCCCCACGAGCCAGGCCGCGCTGTTCGCCGGCACCCACCACCCAGCCCGCCGCACCCACCGCTTGAGCACGAGCCATTGCGGAATGCCCAGGATGACGCCCAGCACCGCTCCCATCGCCGCCGCCAACGCGAGCTGCAGCGCGTCACCCATCTCGGGGGGAGTGCCGCCGGCGTCGGCCGTGGCACTCATGGCAGTCGCCGGGATCACGCCCAGGAGCCATGCGGTCACTGCCCCTGCCACGGTAGCACCCACCCACGATCCGGCCCGAACGGCCAGCACCCGGCGCAGCACCACCCACTGGGCGACACCCACCACAGAACCCTCGACGGCCCCCAGCCCCACGAGCATGGCAGCCATGCCGAGCGACAAGCCGGGCATGCCGGTCTCCGCGGTCCCGGCGAACAGTGCGGCGGCGGCTACGAGCCCCAGCCCTACGGCCTCCGCCACGGCGTTCGCCCCCAGCCAGCGCCACCACAACGCGACGCGCGCGGTCATGCGGGCTCCTCGGTGACACCCACCATCGTGCGCCAGACGGCCAGCCAGGTCTCGGCCTGCCTGGTGAACACCCACACATCGTGCCCCATCGAGCGATACCGGCCGCCCTCGCGCTCGTAGACGACTTCAAACGCGAAGCTCGCGACCGCCGTCGTGCCGGCCACGTGGACGTGCTCGTCCGAAAACCGATGGCGCTCGACCCGGGCCGTCCTGCAGCAGTCCTCGAATCCCGCGACGACCGCCGCCCGGCCCTCGGCCCGCCCGGTGAATTCCGGGAAGACCATCACGACGTCGGGCGCGAGGCAGGAGGCGAGCTCGTGCGGCCGTCCGTGCAGCCACACAGCATTGATGCGCTCGAGCACGGCGCGCACCGCGTCGGCGTCGTTCAGGCGGGCCATGGTGCCTCCTGACCGAGTATCGAGGTTCCCAGGAGCCGATCGTCTCCGGCCAAGCTGGCACCCCTCACGGGCGCCGTCCTCCCTTCGCGCACGCCGAGCACGAGGCGTCAGCGCGCTCTCGATGTCGGTCACCCGCCTTGACACGGGCCCCCCGCAGCAGGTCCAATTGAGGCTGAACACAACCTCGGAGGAGCCATGCGGACCATCCTGATGGGCGCCCTGCTGCTGGCGCTCGTCGCCCCGGACACCGCCGCCCAACAGGCGGCGATGCCGGATAGCTACCGGCAGACACAGATGAAGATGCTCGACCTCCAGCGCTCGATGCTGGTGGCCATGGCCGACTCGATGCCGGAAGCGCTGTATCGTGACCGGGCCACGCCGGCGCAGCGCGATTTCGCGCAGCAGCTGCAACACTCGGCCATGGCGGTCGCGTTCCTCGGCGCACGATACATGGGCGGTGAGCGCCCGTCGTTGCCGGACACGGCGGTCGCCCTCAACAGCCGCGCCGGGCTCAAGCAGTACATCAACGCGACCTACGACTACGCCGCAAACCAACTCAAGACGCAGTCCGCGGCGAGCCGGGCCGAGGCGGTCGAGTTCTTCGGGCAGACCATCCCGCGCTGGCAGGTGTGGGATGAGCTGCACCAGCACACGATCTGGACCGCCGGACAGGTGGTCGCGAACTTCCGCAAGCACGGCATGGCACCGCCGGGATTCGGGTTCTTCTAGGACGTGAGACGTGAAACGTGAAACGTGAAACGTCCCCCGCCCTCGCTTCACGTTTCACGCTTCACGCTCCCCCACCACTACCGCCACGACCTCGCGCGTCCGGCGGCGGTTGTCGAGGTTGAGCACGACCACCTGCTGCCAGGTGCCCAGCGCCAGCCCGCCGTCCACCACCGGGATCGCGAGACTCGTCTTGAGCAGCGCCGAGCGCACGTGCGAGAACCCGTTGCCGTCACCCCAGCGCGCGTTGTGGGCGTAGTCGTCGGTCGCCGGGGCCAGCCTGTCGAGCGCACGGCGGAGGTCGGCGAGCGCTCCCTCTTCGTACTCGATGGTCGTGATCGCCCCGGTGGAGCCCACCAGCTGGACGGACAGGACGCCCGTCCCGATGCCGGATGCCGAGACGAAGTCGGCCAGATCGCCGGTCACGTCCCGCGGCCCGAACTCGGCCGCCAGCGGGTAGGACCATCGGCCCGTCTGGGATGTCCACGTCACCGCAACCCCCAAAGTGTCATGAAAAGTGGACGATTCGACCGCCTGGAACATTACCGAACTGGTTGTGATACCATAAGTTAGGCTGTGGCACGCATCTCGCTACTCTCACGGGTGGCGAAACGGGTCGCCGCAGAGTCGAAACGCGACCCCTCCGCAGAAACGGGAGGCCCCATGCTGCCCATCGCACTTGCACTCGCCGGCCTGACGGTCGCACCGGCGCCCGCCGTGGCGCCTGCCTCGCGCGTGGCCGATCCGCCCGTGCGGGTCTGGCTCAACAAACGCGACCGGCTCGACCGCGGCGACCGCGTGCGTGTGTACGTGCGGCCGGACGTGGACGGCTACCTGGTGGTGCTCCACGCCGAGCCCAACGGCCGCGTGC
>JBFGDF010000040.1:0-20720 GCA_041580775.1 Gemmatimonadales bacterium | reverse complement strand
CGTCGGGTACACGTGCGACCCCGGGCTCTTCGTGGACAGGATGCCATGCTCGGCATGACAGTCGATGCACGTAGGCGCCTCGTGGTCCCCCGCGGCGAACACCTGCCCGTGGATGCCCCGGTCGTACTGCGCGAGAATGCCCACGTGGCACCGTCCACACGTGACGCCGACCTGATGGCGGTGCACCGGTGATGTCGAGTCAGCCACCGCGGTGATCTCGTGCGCGCCCGTGCCCTGGCGTCCGTGGCAGTCCGTGCACAACGGGGCGACCGCGAGCCCCTTGTCCAGCAGCGCGTGCCCATGCACGCTGTTCAGGTAGGTCGGAACGGACGTCGCGCCGTGCTCCCCGAACTGGCGCATCCGCTCTGCATCGCTGTGGCACGTGGCGCATGCCTGGTACTGCGTCATCCGGTACACGGTGGATTGCACGTCACTGGGCGGGCGAATCTCATGACTGCTGTGGCAATCGGCGCACGTGACCGGCAGCTGACCGGTCTCGGGGTGGGGCCGTCCGTGAACGCTCCCCGCCAGCCGGTCGCGAGCCTGTCCGTGACAGCCGCCGCAGTTGACCGGCGTGGGGGGACCATGCGGGAAGCCCTCGATGTCCCGGTGGCATGTGGTGCACCGGAACCCGATTACGCCGTGGATGGAACCAGCGAACCCTTGGGCGTCGATGAGGAGCCGTGCCACGGCGGCCGAATCGCTCACGGCGCGCCCGAGGAGATCGCGACTGCCGTGGCAGGCCATGCACACCGCCTGGGCACCGGCCGGCGACGCGTGGAGCGGCATCAGACCGAGGCCGATCAGCACGATTAGGACGCCCCATGTCGCCGGTGCCGGCTTCGTTCGCTGTCTCCGCGCGTCGAGCGCGTTCCCCAGCCGCTGCATGGCCGACCCCTCCCCAAGCCCCCCGAAGGTCATCCGATCTTGACGACCCCTCCGAAAGCTATTCTCAGGCCCGACTGCGACTTCGAATTATGTGTGAAAGATTTCTTAAGATCCCGCAGCGCCGGACGGGAATCCGCTAGATTTGCACTGTCCACGACCCGGTAGACCGTGCCCACTCCGGAGGGGCACTGCCCGCCCCGCGCGGGCCGGCTCGGCGGTTCCCGATCGAGGTGTCGACCAATGGTGCGGCGGGTGTCGGCGATTCCCGTGAGGTTGATAGTGGTGCTGGGCGTCGTCGTGGTCGGCGCTGCGGCGCCCGCTCCGGCGAACGCGCAAGACGACGCCACCTGCCGCATGTGTCACGGCACGACGGCCCTCTTCAAAACGCGCCCCAATCCTGCGCGCTACGTCGTCACGCCGGAAGTGATCGCGCGGTCGGTGCACGGCACGGCCGGCCTGGGGTGCACGACGTGCCACGGCGCGCTGGGGTACCCGCACGCGGCGGACCGGGCCAAGGTGGACTGCGGCAGCTGTCACCGCGCCCAGGGCACGCAGCACACCGAATCCCTACACGGCCAGGCCGAGCGCCGCGGCGATCCGCTCGCGCCGACGTGCGACGACTGCCACGGCACCCACGAAGTCCGGTCCCACCGCGACCCGCGGGCCCGGACCGCCGTGATGAACATCCCCTTCCTCTGCGGGGAGTGCCATCAGGAGGGCACTCCCGTCTCCCAGCGGCGCACGATTCCTGAAGACAGCATCCTCGAGAACTACTCGGAATCGATCCACGGAATCGGGTTGTTTCGCCAGGGCCTCACGGTCACGGCGGTGTGCACGTCGTGTCACACGTCGCACTTCATTCTGCCGCACACCGATCGGCGGTCGAGCATTCACCGCAATCAGATCGCGACGACGTGCGCCCAGTGCCACTCGCAGATCGAGCGGGTCCATCGCAAGGTCATCGAGGGCCGACTGTGGGAGGCCGAGCCGCACAAGATCCCGGCATGCGTGGACTGCCATTCGCCGCACCGCATCCGGCGCGTGGTGTATCCCGCCGGCGCGTCCAACGAGGACTGCTTCCGCTGCCATTCGGATCGCGGCCTGCGCGGGCTGGCGAAGGGCGACTCGGTCTCCCTGTTCGTGGACCGGGACGCGTTCCGGCAGTCGGCGCACGGGCTGACCGCGTGCGCCCAGTGCCACACGGACGTGTCGCCCGCCGTCCGCGGGCGGCCGTGTGCCACGTCGCGCGCCGATCGGGTGGACTGCAGCGTGTGTCACGCGGAGGTGGTGACCGAGTACGGGACGGGCCTCCACGGCCGATATGCGGCCCAGGGCGATCCGGATGCGCCGCAATGCCTGGACTGCCACGACAACCACGCCACGAAGCGGCGCACCGATCCCACGAGCCCGACGTTCGTCCGGAACGTGCCGGCGCTCTGCGCGCGCTGCCATCGGATCGGCGAGAAGGCGGCGGTGCGGATCGCGAAGGACCACCCGGACATCGTGCGGAGCTACGAGGAGAGCATCCACGGGAAGGGGCTGGTCCAGAGCGGACTCCTCGTGACGGCCACCTGCTCGAGCTGCCACACGGCGCATCGCGAGCTGCCGCCCAGCGACAGTCTCTCGAGCATCCACAACGCGAACGTCGCGGCCACCTGCGGGACCTGTCACGCCGGAATCGAGGAGGAGTACCGGCGCAGCATCCACTGGACCAGTCGCGGCAACGGCGACGGCCGGGAACGGCCCTCGTGCAAGGACTGCCACACGTCCCACGAGATCAAACGGGTGGATCAAGGGAACTTCCGGCTTCAGCTCACGAGCCAGTGCGGCCGCTGCCACGAGTCCGAGACGGAGCGCTTCTTCGACACGTTCCACGGCAAGGTGTCGCGCCTGGGCGAAGCCGGGGCGGCCAAGTGCTCGGACTGCCACGGCGCGCACAACATCCTCCCGGTGAGCGAGCCCGCCTCCACGCTGAGCCGGCGAAACATCGTGGCGACCTGCGCCAAGTGTCACCCGGGCGCCAACCGGCGGTTCGCGGGATACCTCACACACGCCACGCACCACGACGCGGACAAGTACCCGTGGCTGTTCTGGTCGTTCTGGGGCATGACGGCGCTGCTGATCGGGACGCTGAGCTTCGCCATCCTGCACACGCTGGCCTGGCTCTGGCGGCTATGGCGCTCACCGGAGCACTGGCGCGTGCGCCACGTGGTGCGTCCGGGCGAGAAGCTCCACCGGCGGTTTACGTTCTTCCAGCGGTCGCTGCATTTCGTGATGCTGCTGAGCTTCTTCATCCTCGCGCTCACCGGCATGGCGCTCAAGTTCTCCTACATGGCCTGGGCGCAGTGGTTTGCAACGGGGCTCGGCGGATTCGCCACGACCGGGGTTCTGCACCGGCTGGGCGCGGTCGCCCTGATCGCGGTTTTCGCGATCCACATCGTGGACGCGGTGAAGCAGAAGCGCCGCTCGGAGAAGACGTGGTGGGCGTTCATCCGCGACGACACGTCGCTCATCTTCACCGGCACGGACGCCCGCGAGTTCTGGCAGTCGATCAAGTGGTTCTTCGGAAAAGGGGAGCGCCCCGCGTACGGGCGGTACACCTACTGGGAGAAATTCGACTACTTTGCCGTCTTCTGGGGCATGTTCGTGATCGGCTTGACGGGACTGCTGCTCTGGTTCCCCGAGTTCTTCACTAACGTGGTGCCGGGATGGACCGTGAACGTCGCCACCATCATCCACAGCGACGAAGCGCTGCTGGCGGTGGGCTTCATCTTCACCGTCCACTTCTTCAACACGCACTTCCGGCTCGACAAGTTCCCGATGGACCCGGTGATCTTCACGGGACGGGTGCCGATCGAGGAGCTGAAGCGTGACAAGCCGCGGGAGTATGAGCGGCTGGTCGCGTCGGGCGAGCTGCAGGCGACGCTGGTGGATCCGTACCCCACCGGTCTGGAGCGCGCCTTCAAGATCTTCGGGTTCACGGCGCTGGGCATCGGTCTGACGTTGATCGGGCTGATCGTCTTTTCGATGTTGTTCGGCTATCGCTAGGTGAACGCGCTGGTGCGGGGGCAGGCGGCCGCCCCTGTGGGACCACCGGCTGGCGGGCCGCGCAGGGAGGAGGGATCGTGCGTACCTCGAGAGTCCTTGCCTGGGTGACGGTCGGTGGGCTGCTGCTGGCACCGACCGCGCTGTCCGCGCAGTCGTACCGGCTGCGGCTGGACACGCGCGTGCAGGCGGTGAAGTACCGCGGCTGGCAGCTCGACAGCATTCCGGTCGCGGAGGCCGTCACCGGGGCCAATGGGGGCCTGTTTACGGCAAGCGGTTTTGCCGTGACCTGTGTGGCCGGTGGCGTCAGCTGCACGTACTACCGCCCGGGCGCGGAGCAGGACGGCCTTCCCCTCGTGAGCGCGCTGGACGCGTCCGTATGGGGGCTCGGCGTGCCCGGCCTGCGCGTGTACGGGCGGGCCCGGGTCGGGACCGACCTCGCGGATCCCGGTGCGTGGCCGGGCACCACCCCCGCCGTGCAGCTGGTCGAGGGGTACGTCGAGTACGCCCAGGCCGCGTGGTCTGTGCGGGGCGGTCGTCTGCACGAGGCCTCGCGCTTCGGCTACACCGGCTTCGACGGCGCCCGGGCGCACGCACGGCTGCTGGGTGGGGCACTCACCGCGAGTGCGTACGGCGGCTGGGGTCTCGCCTGGGGCACACCGCTCCCCATCACCAGCGACGCGGTGAACCCGCTCGGGGAGTTTCGTCCGGGCCAACGCCAGATCGTCGTGGGCGGCGATCTGGGGTGGGCGGTGCGTGGGGCCCGCGGACGGATTCTCTACGAGCGCCAGATCGACCCCGGTCCCGATCACCTGGTGGCCGAGCGGGTCGGGGGCGACGTCGAGCTGTCCCTGGTGCGCAACGTGACGCTCTCCGGCGGCGCGGACTACGATCTTGCGTTTGGCGAGATGGGCAGTGCGGAGGCGACCCTCGCGGTTGCCATCCCGTCGGCGAAGACGTCGGTTGCCGTCGGCGGCCGTCGCTACCGGCCGTACTTCGAGCTGTGGTCCATCTGGGGTGCGTTCAGCCCCGTGGCGTACAAGGCCGGCTTCGGCAGCGTGACCGTGACCCCGATGCCCAGGCTGCAGCTGCGGGCGCGCGGCGAGCTTTACGGATTCGACGACCCCGATGCGGCCACGCCCCTGGCGCAGATCGAAGACAACGGCTGGCGGGCCGGTCTGGGGGCGACGTACCGACACTCCGCCGATCTGATTGTCATGGCCGACTATTCCATTGACGACGGCCCCGGCGCCGGGGCCATCGGGATCGACGGCAGCGTCTTCTGGCGCCCGATCCCACGGATCGGACTCCGTGGGAGCGTCGCGAACCTGCGGCGCGTCCTCGAGCTCCGGTTCAACGACGCGGACGTCTGGATCTACGCGTTCGATGCGGACATGGACATCCGGTCGGAGGCCCGGCTGTTTGGCGGCGTGACGTACTACGACGAGAACCGGGACCGGCCCGACGCCGCGGCGTTCTCCTGGAACCAGCTCCGCGTGCATGCGGGCCTGCGGCTGGCGCTCGGCTCCGGGGCCGACCGGGCGTCGCTGCCGGCGGCCATCCTGCGGATTCCCGAGGGAGGTACCCAATGACCCCGATACGTGCACTCCTGCTGGCCCTCGGGGTTGCCGCCCTGCTGGTGCCCGCGAGCGGCGGGGGGCGGCTCGCGGCTCAGGTCAGCGGCGGGCCGTCGACGCACCGCGAGCCCACGTTCCTGCAGCAGCACGGAAAGTCGGTGCGGCAGAATGCGACCGCCTGCCAGGTCTGTCACGCACGCGAGAGCTGTCTCGAATGCCATCGCGGCATGCCGAGCGTCGCCGAGGGGTTCGCGACCGCGGCCTCCGGCCGGGCGATGAACGTGACCGTGCGGCGTCGCGCGCCGGCCAATCACACGCCGGATTTCGTCGCGCGGCACGGGAATCCCGCTTCCGCGTCGCCGCAAACGTGCGCCGCGTGCCACGTGCGGCAGGACTGCCTGGACTGCCATCAGCCCGATGCTGCCAAGGCACGCGGGTTCCATCCGGCGGGCTTCCTGGCCGGTCACCCGGCGCAGGCCTACACACGGCAGTCATCGTGCATCGACTGCCACAATACGGGCCAGTTCTGCACCGACTGTCACCGGCAGGCCGGGCTCGTCACGGGCGGGCGGACTTTGACGCGGGGCTTCCACGACGCGAAGCAGGGGTTCCTCGGCGGCCACGGCCAAGCCGCCCGCCAGAGCCTCGAGAGCTGTGTGTCGTGCCATGTGGAGAACGACTGCCTCACTTGCCACCGCCAGTTCAAACCGCATGGGAAGGGTTTCGACGGGGAACGGCTGCGGGAGAAGAACCCGGAAATGTGCTCGACCTGCCATGGGACGAGCATCCCGGGCGGGCCGTAGGGCGTGGCGGGCGAGCCGGTGTCGATCGCGCCCGTCTGGCTGGGCCACGCGGGGCTGTAGAAGTAGGTTGTGACGGCTGCCAGGGCCTGGCGGCGGACGTGGTGCACGCTTCCCGTGGGCGAACGGGCGTCCGTTCGCCGGACGGCACGGCGCGGGGAGACGCCTCGCGATCGGGTGTCCGAGGGAAAGGACTCGTGGATGCGCAGACAGGATCACGCGGTGGTCTGGGCGGTGCTGAGCCTGGTGCTCCCGATGGCATTGCGGGCCCAGGACACGCCCACGCCGCCGCAGCGCGCCCTCGCCGGCGCGAGCGTGTACGGGGCCAAGGGATGTCCCTCCTGCCATGCGCTCAACGGCGTGGGCGGCAGTGCGGGGCCGGATCTTGGGCGCGTGCAGGGCGCGGCGTCGGTGAACGGGTTCGTCGCGGCGATGTGGAACCACCTGCCGGGCATGGCCGCGCGAATCCGCGCCGCGGGGGTGGTCCCGCCGGTGCTCACGCCGTGGGAAGCCGCCGACCTGCTGGCGTTTCTCGCGTGGACAAATTATCTGAGCCCCAAGGGCGACACCGCGGTCGGGCGGCGGCTCTTTGCCGCCAAGCGGTGCATCGTGTGCCACCAGGTGGAGGGGGCGGGTGGCGTGATCGGGCCGGCGCTCGACGACCTGCGATCCCGCGGCTCGCCCATCGAGATGGCCGCGGCCCTCTGGAACCACGCCCCCGAGATGGAGATGGAGATGAGGCGGCGCGGCATCCAGCGCCCCCGCCTCTCCGGCGCCGAGGTCAACGACTTGTTTGCGTATCTGGTCGCGGTGGCGCGCGCCGAGCGGACCGATCCGACGTACGTCCTGCCGGGCAGCGCCGAGCAGGGCGCCACGGTCTTCACCGAGAAGGGCTGCCTCCAGTGCCACGCGGTGCGGGGACGGGGTGGCAGGCTCGGTCCCGACCTGGCCGGCCTGCCCCAGCGCGGCCTCGCGGAATTCGCGGCGGCGTTGTGGAACAAGGCACCGCGCATGGTCGCGACGATGCGGGCGCAGGGCGTCGCCGTCCCACGGCTCGAGACGGCGGAGATGGCCGATGTCGTGGCCTACCTGGCGGCGCAGCGATACCTGGCGGGTGAGGGTGCGGCTGGCCGCGGCCCGGACCGACTGCGGGAGGCGGGGTGCTTGACCTGCCATGCGCTCCGCGGCAGCGGCGCGCGCCTCGCCACGGATCTGGCCCCCGGCGTCCGCAACCGGCCGCGCGCCGCGGTGATCGCCGCGCTGTGGAATCACGTCGCGCTGCCGGACACACTGGTGCGCCCGCGCTGGCCCGTGCTCAGCGCTGCGCAAGTCGCCGACATCGCCGCCTACCTCGAACGGCAGGAGACTGGACGATGAAGGTCATCACGCTCACCGGGCTGGCGACGGCGGCCCTGTTCCTCGGTATGGGCCCCGGCGCCCCAACGGCGGCTCGCGCGCAGGACGCGCCCAATTACTGCGTCTCGTGCCACGGGGCGCTCACGGTCGAGCGTCTGGCCGCACCCGTTGCCCGCTTCGCGCAGGACGTGCACGCGGCCAAGGGGTTCGGGTGCGTCGCCTGCCATGGCGGCGACCCGTCCCTGGCGGGGTTCACCGGGATGGATCCGGCCAAGGGATTCGTAGGCAAGCCCGCCGGCCCGCAGCTGCTGCAGGTGTGCGGTCGGTGTCATTCCGATGCGGGGTTCATGCGCCGGTACAATCCGGCCCTCCGGGTCGATCAGGTCGCCGAATACCGGTCGTCGGTGCACGGGCAGCGCCTCACGCTGTATCGCGACACGCTGGTCGCGACGTGCACGAGCTGCCATCCGGCACATGCGATCCGGCCCGCGTCGGATCCCCAATCGAGCGTGCACCCGCTCAACGTGGCTCGAACGTGCAGCGTCTGTCACGCCGACAGCACGCACATGGCGGGCTACCGGATCCCCACGAACCAGCTCGAACGCTACGAACAGAGCGTGCACTGGGTGGCATTGTCGGAGCGCGGCGATCAGTCGGCGCCGACGTGTAACGACTGCCACGGAAACCACGGCGCGGCGCCGCCCGGGGTGGATTGGGTGGGAAATGTGTGCGGACAGTGCCACTCGGTGATGGCCGACTACTTCGCGGCGAGCCCCCACTCGGCGGTGTTCACGCGGCTCGGGGTGCCGGGGTGTGCCCTCTGCCACGGCAACCACCAGATCCAGACGGCGAGCGACACGCTGCTTGGCGTGGGCGAGGGGTCGGTGTGCAGTCGCTGCCACGTCGAGGGGGAGGGTGGGGGCATTGTCGCGGCGGCGATGCGGGTGCGGGTGGACTCCCTGCGCGCCGCGCACGGGGTTGCCGACTCACTCCTCCAACGAGCCGAGCGGGCTGGGATGGAAGTGAGCCAGGCACGCTTCGACTTGAGCGGCGCGCAGACGGCCCTCGTCCAGGCCCAGGCTGCCGTCCACGCCTTCTCGCTCGACTCCGTGGCGCAGCATGCGGACGAGGGGCTACAGATCGCCGCCGCGGCCGCCGAACGCGGCCACGAGGCGCTTGGCGAATTGCGATTTCGACGCATCGGACTGACCGTGTCCACCGGACTCATCCTGCTGCTCATCATCGGGGTGATCCTGAAGATCCGCCAGATCGAAGCATGAGCCCAACCCCCAAGCGAGACCTCATGAGCAACCCTTCCTCGAGTCCCAACACCCGCCGCCGGTTCGTGAACTGGTTGCTCGGTACCAGCGCCGGCGGGCTAGTGGCCGCCGTCATCTACCCGGTGACGCGCTACCTGCTGCCGCCGGAGGTCACCGAATCCGCGACCGCCTCCGTGACGCTGCCGTTCACCGTGAACGACGTGCCGGTGAACAGCGGAAAGATCTTCAAGTTCGGCAGCCTGCCCGGCATCCTCGTCCATACCCCGCAGGGCGAGTTCCGCGCGTTCTCGGCGAGCTGCACCCATCTCGCGTGCATCGTGCAGTATCGCGAGGACCTGAGCCACATCTGGTGCGCCTGTCACAACGGGCATTTCGATCTGAACGGCCGCAACATCATCGGGCCCCCGCCGAAGCCGCTGGAAGCGTTCACGGTCCGTGTGAGCGGCGAGCAAATCATCGTGAGCCGGGGGGCATGACGATGGTGCCCTTCCGCGAAGGCCTGGCGAAGACTTCGGCGTGGCTCGACGATCGCCTCGGGTGGGGCGTGCTGGGAGAGATGGCGCGGAAGAAGACGGTGCCAGTGCACAAGCACACCGTGTGGTACTACCTGGGCGGGATGACCCTCTTTCTGTTCGTCATCCAAATCCTCACCGGGGTCCTGCTGCTCTTCTACTATCGCCCGAGTGCCGAGGAGGCCTACGAGTCGATCCAGTTCCTGATGACCGAGGTGCAATTCGGCTGGCTGATCCGGTCCATTCACGCCTGGGCGGCCAACCTGATGATCTTCATGCTGTTCCTGCACCTCTTCAGCGTCTGGTTCCTGCGAGCCTACCGCCGCCCGCGCGAGATCACCTGGCTCTCCGGGTTCATTCTGCTCGCGCTGGCTATGGGCTTCGGCTTCACCGGTTATCTCCTGCCGTGGAACGAGCTCGCGTACTTCGCGACGCGGGTGGGGACGGAGATCGTCCGTGTCGTCCCGCTCGTGGGCGATTTCACGTTGCGCGTGCTCCGCGGCGGGGACGACGTGTCGGGCGCCACGCTGACGCGATTCTACGCGATCCACGTCGCGCTGCTCCCCGCCGTTGCCGGTGTCCTGATAGGGTTGCACGTGTATCTGGTCCAGCGGCACGGCATGAGCGTGCCGCCGGAGCTGGAGCGACGACCCGGGTCGTGGCACGAGATGAAGTTCGTGCCCAACTTCCTGCTGCGCGACGCGGTGGGCTGGCTCGTGGCGCTCGCCCTCCTCGCCGCGCTCGCGGCGTTCTTCCCGGCTCACCTGGGCGACAAGGCCGACCCGTTTGCACCCGCGCCGGCCGGCATCAAGCCGGAATGGTACTTCATGTTCATGTTCCAGACGCTGAAGTACCTGCCCGCGCACATTCTGGGAATTGAAGGAGAAGTGCTCGGAATTCTCGGCTTCGGCGTCGCCGGGGTGGCGGTGCTCCTGATCCCCTTCTTAGATCGGAAGACGGCGCGGGGCGAGCCAAGCCCGCTCTTCACCTGGCTGGGAGTGGTCGCCATCGCGTTCATCGTAGTGATGACGATCGTGGGCTACGTCGCCAGCCCGACCCAGTGACCGCGGTGACCGGGCGTGTGCCGCATCACACGACCGCTGTGCCCAAGTCCCTTGCGGGCCGCGGTCCGTATCCGTTGATTTACGGAGGATTCTCTCCGGGAGGGACCGTACAATGAAGCTCGTTCGAGTGTTCTCATCGATGGGTCTGGGCCTCGCCGCCCTGCTGATTGCGTCGTCCGTAACTGCGCAGGAGGCCAAGGGGCCGCCGGTCATGACGCACGAGGCCAAGGGGCGCGAGCAGTGCCTGATGTGTCATGGCGGCGCGATGGAGGGCATGAAGGCGGCGCCAGCCGACCACAAGGGGCGGGCGAACGACAGCTGCCTGCTGTGCCATGCCAAGGACGCAGTTGGGCAGGTGGGACCGGCCAAGGTCGTCCCGCACGACGTCAAGGGCCGCGAGCAGTGCATGATGTGCCATGGCGGCGCCATGGAGGGCATGAAGGCGGCCCCCGCCAACCACAAGGGCATCGACAACAAGAACTGCACGCTGTGCCACACGGTGGCCATGAAGAAGTAACCTCCGGCTGGGATGACCCGGCCGTTCCACCCCGGGCCCGGTTCGCGTTGCTGCGGATCGGGCCCGGTTCCTTAAGTTTCCTGATCCCCTCCGGGCCACGCGCCCGGCCGGCCGTGCCTCTCGACGAGGAATGCCATGTCTCCGTCCCGACGTGCCTTTGTCTCGTCCGCCGCCGCGCTCGGCGGTGCCGCCCTGCTGCCCTCTCGGCTGCGGGCCGCGCTGCGCCACGCCGTGCTCCCGGCCGCGGCCCCCCTGCGGATCCTCGTCCTGGGCGGCACCGGGTTTCTCGGCCCGCAGCAGGTGGAGTACGCGCTTGCCCGCGGCCACACGCTGACGCTGTTCAATCGCGGCCGCACGAATCCCGAGCTGTTTCCCGATGTCGAGAAACTCGAAGGGGACCGGAACGACAATCTGGAAGCACTGAAGGGTCGCGACTGGGACGTGGTGATCGACAACTCGGCGAGCCTGCCGCGGTGGGTGCGGCAGTCGGCACAGCTGCTCCAGGAGCACGCGGGGCTCTACCTCTTCGTCTCGAGCATCTCGGTGTATGCCGATTTCTCGCCGCCGGGCATGACCGAGTCGGCCGCGGTGGGGACGCTGGACGACCCGACGGTCGAGCAGATTACGGGGGAGACGTACGGCCCGCTCAAGGCGCTGTGCGAGCAGGAGGCGGAGCGGGCCTTTCCCGGACGGGCACTGGTGGTCCGGCCGGGGTTGATCGTCGGACCGGGCGATCCCAGTGATCGCTTCACGTACTGGCCGGTGCGCATCGACCGCGGCGGTGAGGTGCTGGCACCCGGACACCCCACCGATCCGGTACAGATCGTGGACGTGCGGGACCTCGGGCAATGGATGGTCCGCCTCGTGGAGCAGGGGACGGCGGGCACGTTCCACGCCACCGGCCCGCGCGCGCCATTGTCCATCGCCGAGATGCTGTACGGCCTGCGAGCCGTGACGACCGCCGACGTGTCGTTCACGTGGGTGGAGACGGACTTCCTCCGCGACCATCAGGTGCGGCCGTGGGCCGACATGCCCGTGTGGGTCCCCCCCCGCGACGGCATGCAGGGGTTCGCGCGCACGGACTGTGCGAAGGCGATCGCCGCCGGCCTCACGTTCCGGCCGTTGGCCGACACGGGCCGTGACACGCTGGCGTGGTTCCGGACGCTCCCGCCCGAGCGCTGGGAGCGGCGTCGCGCCGGCATCGCCGCGGACCGCGAGCAGGGTGTGCTGGCCGCCTGGCACGCCCGCGGTGGCTGAACGCGGTGCTACCCGCGGGCCGGCGGCACTGCTGGCCCGCGTGGTCGCCGTGCGGCCGGACGAGGTCCGGCCGATGCTGCTCTCCGGGGCCTACTTCTTCTTCGTCCTCTCGTCGTACTACATCATCCGGCCCCTGCGCGAGGAGATGGGGGTCGCGGGTGGAGTCGCCAATCTGCAGTGGCTGTTCACGGGCACCCTGATCACGATGCTGCTGATTCACACGCCGTTTGCGGCACTCGTGGCCCGCGTGCCGCGACGCCGATTCGTGACGCTCACATACCGGTTCTTCTTCCTCAACATGCTGCTGTTCTACGCGGCTTTCCGGTTCCTGCCGGCCGCCGGCGGGATCTGGGCAGGTCGCGTGTTCTTCGTGTGGACCAGCGTATTCAACCTCTTCGTCGTGTCGGTGTTCTGGGCCGTAATGGTGGACGTGTTTCGCAGCGAGCAGGGGGCGCGCCTCTTCGGATTCATCGCCGTGGGAGGTACGCTCGGGGGCATCGCCGGCTCGGCCGTCACGGCGACACTCGCGCGACCCCTCGGACCGGTGCACCTGCTCCTGCTCGCCGCCGTGCTGCTCGAGCTGGCGGTCCAGGCGGTGCTCCGCCTCACGCGGGAACGGCCGGCGGGCTTGCCCCGGGCGGCCGATCCCGAGCGGCCCATCGGCGGCTCGGCCCTCGCCGGGATCAGCCACGTGCTCCGCTCGCCCTATCTACTCGGCATCTGCGGCTACATGTTGCTGTTCACGCTGGGCTCCACCGTCCTCTATTTCCACCAGGCCCGGCTGGCCGAGGCATCGTTCGTCGATCGGGCGGCACGGACCGCGTTCTTTGCACGGATCGACCTCGCCGTGAACGTTTTCACCGCGCTCACACAGGCGTTTCTGACCGGGCGGATCGTACGGTGGCTCGGGATCGCCGTGACGCTCACGCTGCTGCCAGCTCTCACGGTGGTGGGGTTTCTGAGTCTCGGGGCCCTTCCCGTGATCTCGCTCTTTGTGGTATTCCAGGTGCTGCGGCGCGCGGGGGAGTTCGCGGTGGCGAAGCCCACGCGGGAGGTGCTCTACACGGTGCTGACCCGCGAGGATAAGTACAAGGCGAAGAACTTCATCGACACGTTCGTCTACCGGGCTGGCGACCAGATCGCGGCGTGGTCGTACGCGGCCCTCTCGTGGATTGGGCTCGGGATGTCGGCGATCTCCTTCCTGCTCGCGCCGATCGCCGGCGTGTGGCTGGCGATTGCGTTCTGGCTGGGACGGCGCCACGCGGCGCTGGAGCGGGCCGAGCGCGGCCTGGCGCCGGTGGGCGCGGCGCTCTCGGGGGCCGGCGCCTGACGCGGAGGGAAGCTGCGGTGAGCGAGGTGTGGGATGACTGAGCGTCCACGACACATGACGCCGGACGAGCTCCGGGCCGACGGCCAGGCTGTCCTCGACTGGGTGGCCCGCTACTGGGAGCGAGTCCACGAGTTCCCGGTCCTCTCGCCCGCCCGGCCCGGTGACGTGCGGCGCGCGCTGCCGCCGGCGCCACCGGAAGACGGTGAGTCGATCGCGGCCATCCTCGCCGACCTCGACGCGGTCGTCGTGCCGGGACTCACACACTGGCAGTCACCGAACTTCTTCGCCTACTTCCCCGCCAACGCCTCGGGCCCCGCCATTCTCGGCGACCTAGTGTCGGCCGGCTTGGGCGTCCAGGGCATGCTGTGGGCCACGAGCCCGGCGTGCACCGAACTGGAGACCCACGTGCTCGACTGGCTGGCGGAGCTGCTCGGGTTGCCGGCCGTGTTTCGCTCCGATGGGCCCGGCGGCGGGGTCATTCAGGACACGGCGTCGAGTGCCACCCTGTGCGCCCTGCTGGCGGCGCGCGAGCGCGCCACGGCCGGCGCGGCCAACGAACGGGGAGTGGATCGCCCGCTCACGGTGTACGCCTCGACCGAGGCGCACTCGCTGGTGGACAAAGCGGTGGGCATTGCCGGCCTCGGACGTCGCCAGCTCCGTCGGGTCCCGGTGGACGACGCGTTCGCCATGCGGCCCGAGGCACTCGATGCCGTGCTCCACGAGGATCGGGCCGCCGGTCGCACGCCGTGCTGCGTGATCGCGACCGTGGGAACGACGTCGAGCACCGCCATCGATCCGGTGCCGGCGATCGGCGAGGTCTGCCGCCGGCACGGGGTGTGGCTCCATGTGGACGCCGCCCTCGCCGGGAACGCGGCCGTGTGCCCGGAGTTCCGCCCGCTGCAGGACGGTCTCGCGCTCGCCGACAGCTACTGTGTGAATCCCCACAAGTGGTTGCTCACGAACTTCGACTGCGACTGCTTCTACGTGGCGGATCGGGCCGCCTTGATCCGCGCGCTCAGCGTCCTGCCAGAGTACCTGCGGAACCGCGCGACCGAGAGCGGAGCGGTGATCGACTACCGCGACTGGCAGGTGCCGCTCGGCCGCCGGTTCCGCGCGCTCAAGCTCTGGTTCGTCATCCGGTGGTACGGCGCCGAAGGGCTCCGCCGCCACATCCGGCACCACGTGGCCCTCGCGCGCGAGTTCGCCGCCTGGGTCGAGGCGGACCCCCGGCTCGTGCGCGCCGCGCCGGCGCCTCTCAATCTCGTGTGCTTCCGGCATCGGGCCGGTGACGGCGCCTCCCAGGAACTGCTCGACGCGCTCAACGCGTCGGGGGCGCTCTATCTCACCCACACGCGGCTCGACGGCCGGCTCGTGCTGCGGATGGCGATCGGGGGCACCCTGACGACGCGGCCCCACGTGGAGACCGCGTGGCGCCGGATGCAGGCGTGCCTCGACCGGATCGGAGAGGCGCAGCGCGCGCCGGAGGGCGGGTGAACCGCACGGACTGGGACGCTCGCTACGACACGGCGGAGTACGTCTACGGCACGGCCCCCAACACGTTTCTCGCGGCGGTGGCACGCCGGCTGCCGCGCGGGCGGGTCCTGTCTCTGGGCGAGGGCGAGGGTCGGAACGCCGTCTTCCTGGCCGAACGGGGGCACACCGTCATCGCGGTGGACCGTTCCCGGGTCGGGCTCCGGAAAGCCGGCCGGCTGGCACGAGCGCGGGGCGTGCGGCTCGCGGCCGTGGTCGCGGATCTCGCCGAGTTCCAAGTGCACGCCGAGACGGTGGACACGGTTGTGGCCATCTTCTGCCATGTGCCGACGGCGCTCAGGGCACGCGTGTACGCCGGTGCCGTTGCCGCCCTGCGGCCTGGCGGCGCGTTCGTGGTCGAGGCCTACACGCCCCGCCAGCTGGACTTCGGGACGGGCGGACCCCCCGTTGCGGACCTCCTCGTGACGCTCGCCGATCTCGAGCGCGACCTCGACGGGCTGACCTTCGAGATCGCGCGCGAGGTGGAGCGCGACGTCGTGGAAGGGCGCCTGCACCACGGTCGCAGTGCCGTCGTGCAGCTGCTCGGGTTCCGTCGATGACCGGGCCCGCGGTGCCGCTGCCACCCGAGGCACGGGCGTTCGCCGAGCGCCTCCGCACCGCCCGGCACGTTGCCGCGCTCACGGGCGCCGGCGTGTCGGCGGAGAGCGGCATCCCGACGTTTCGCGAGGCGCTGACCGGTCTGTGGGCCCGCTACCGCCCCGAGGATCTCGCAACCCCGGGGGCGTTCGCGCGGCACCCCGAGGTGGTCTGGCAGTGGTACGCGTGGCGCCGGAAGATCGTGCAGCGGGCGTCGCCGAACGCAGGCCATCGGGCGCTCGCGCGACTGGAGCGACTCGTGCCCCGGTTCACGCTGGTGACCCAGAACGTCGACGGCCTGCACCAGCGGGCCGGGAGTTCGACCGTGTACGAACTGCACGGCAACCTGCTTCGTACCCGGTGCTCGCAGGAGGGCGTCGGGGTCGAACAGTGGGCCGAGGGGCCGGTGCCCCCGCGCTGTCCGCGGTGCGGGGCGCCGCTCAGGCCGGACGTCGTGTGGTTTGGCGAGGTGCTGCCAGCGGACGCCCTGGAGGCGGCCTGGACGGCTGCCGCCGCGTGTGACGTGTTCTTGTCAGTCGGGACCTCCAACCTCGTCGAACCCGCCGCGTCCATTCCATGGATTGCCGCGTCTCACGGGGCGGCCGTGCTGATCGTCAATACCACCACGGAAGGGCAGCGCCGCGGGGACACCGTGCAGTTTCTCGTGGGACGGGCGGGGGAGCTGTTGCCGGCGCTGGTGGCGGCCGCCTGGCCCGAGTCGGAAGCGGGTGTCTGAGGAGGGCGCCGGTCGGCTCAGAACGACAGCACGCGATCGGCCTGCTGCATCCAGTCGGTGAGGGCCTGTAACGAGCTCTTCTGGATGCCCTCGACCAGCTCGGACTCCGCGATGCCGCGCGCCTCCAGACAGGTGCCGCACACGCCGACCGTGGCTCCGTACGAGAGCAGGAGGCGCAGAATGGACTCCACGTTGTAGTAGCCCTTCGGCACGTGCTGGCCGGCTTTGGCGCCCGATCCGGCGTCGCCCATGAGATACACCCACACCTGCTCTTCTTCTCGCGTCGCGAGCGAGGCGGCGAGCCGGAGGGCGTTGTACGAACGCTCGTTCCCGTAGGGGGGATCGTTCAGGATGAACAGAGTCCGCACCATCGCACCTCGGGGTCGATCACCTGGCTCGCGGCGGGCCCGCGTGGGGCGTCATCGGCGGGGGCCATCGCCACACGGTAGACCGCCGGACTTTAAGAAACAATTAACGGCACATGAACCCGCGGCGCCGGGGTGACCGGTCCGTGCCTTCCCAAGTGTTTCACTTGCAATAGCCTACGGCATTTCACCGAACGCGGGGCGACGCCGGACCCATCCGTATAGTTCCGGAGCGGAACGCGGGTTCGGCGGGGGGTTCGTGAACCGTTCTTTATAAAGATCTTGTGAACTTTTCGCCGCCGCGTCGGTAGTCTATATTCAGTCCTGCAACCTCCACCGGGCGAGTGAGCCACTTTATGCGCGCTTCTACGAAGGTCATGTTGGCTGGTGTGCTCGTGGTCGGCACGGTCGGGTTCCTGATGGCCTCGGGCATCAAGGAGACCGGTGTGTACTACGTGACGCCGTCCGAACTTGCAGCGAAAGTGTCGGCTGACGCGTCGTTCCACGACGTGGGCGTGAAAATGGGGGCAAAAGTGGTGCCCGGGACGATCCAGCGGGACGTCGCGACCCAGACGATCACCTTCGAGGTGACCGATGGCCAGGCGACGTACCCGGTCGTCTACCGGGGCCTCGCGCCGGACACCTTCACCGACGACGTCGAAGTCGTGGTCGAGGGCCGTCTCCAGCCGGACGGCACGTTCCGCGCCACCACCCTCCTGGCCAAGTGCGGGTCTCGTTACGAGGCCGTGCCGGAAGCCTGATCGCCCATGACCGTACTCGGACAACTTGCGCTGTGGCTGGCCCTGCTCCTTGGGGTATGGGGGGCGGTGGTCGGCTACTTGGGCGGGCGTCGCGGCGATCTCGCGCTGATCCAGAGCGCCCGCCGCACCACGTACGTCCTGGCCGGCATTCTCACGGTGGCGGCTGTCGCGCTGCTGACGGCGCTCGTCAAGAACGACTTCAACGTCGCGTACGTGGCGAGCTACAGCAGCCGCAATCTGCCGCTCGCCTACAAGCTTTCCGCGTTCTATGGCGGGCAGTCGGGCAGTCTGCTCTTCTGGGCGTTCATCCTCGCCCTGTTCGCTGCCGCGGCCCAGTGGCTGACCCCGCGCCGCTACGCGTACCTGATGCCGTACGCGGCGGCGGTGACGTCCGTCGTGACGGCGTTCTTCGTGGCGGTCACGCTGTTCGCCGCCAACCCGTTCGAACGGCTGGACTTCATCCCGATGGACGGCCGGGGGCTCAATCCCCAGCTGCAGAATCCGGGAATGGTCGTCCACCCCCCGATGCTGTACCTGGGGTACATCTCCATCACGATCCCCTTCGCGTTCGCCGTGGCGGCGCTGTTCACGCGACGGCTCGACGTCGGCTGGCTGCACGCGATCCGGAAATGGACCCTGCTGTCCTGGGTCTTCCTGTCGGTCGGGATCACGCTCGGGATGTGGTGGGCGTACGTCGAGCTCGGCTGGGGCGGGTACTGGGCCTGGGACCCGGTGGAAAACGCGAGCTTCCTCCCATGGCTCACGATGACGGCGTTTCTGCACTCGGTGATGATCCAGGAAAAGCGGGGCATGCTGAAGCGGTGGAACGTGATCCTGGTCGGCCTGAGCTTCGCGCTCTCGATCTTCGGCACGTTCATCACCCGCAGCGGCATCATTTCCAGCGTGCACTCGTTCACGCAGTCGAACGTGGGCTATTTCTTCCTCGCCTTCCTGATTGCGGGTGGCCTGTTCATGGCGTGGCTCACGTGGTCGCGCTGGGAGCTGCTCCAGACCGAGGCACGACTCGAGAGCGCGGTGTCGCGCGAGGCGTCGTTCTTCTTCAACAACCTGCTCCTGGTGGGGATGGCGTTCTCGGTGCTGTGGGGCACGATGTTCCCGATCATCTCGGAGCTCGTGCGCGGAACCCAGGTGACCGTGGGCCCGCCGTTCTTCAACCAGGTCAACATCCCCATCGGGCTGGCGCTCCTGGCGCTCACGGGCATCGGCCCGCTGATCGCCTGGCGCCGGGCGAGCCCCCAGAATCTGCAGCGCCAGTTTCTCGTACCGGTCGCCCTGGCGGCCGTCGTAGCCCTGGGCCTGGTGGCCATCCGGCTGTCGGACTTCTACGCCGGCGTGGCGCTCACGCTCGCGGCCTTTGTCACGGGCACGATCGTGCAGGAGTTCGTCCGCGGGACGGGCGCCCGGCATCGGTTGCACGGCGAGAACTACGCCCTGGCCTTTGCCCGGCTCATCGGGCGTAACCGCCGCCGCTACGGCGGGTACATCGTCCACCTCGGCATCGTGACGTATTTCGTCGCCTTCACCGGCCAGGCGTTCAACCAGAACCTGGAGGCCTCGCTCAAGCCCGGTGAGGCCGTGACGATGCGCTCGGCGTACGGCGACGAGTACACGTTTACGCACGTCGGCGTGTCCCAGTACGAGGCCCTGAATCGGTTCGTGTCGGCCGCGAGTGTGGACGTGTCGCGCAACGGCCAGCGGGTGGGCGTGCTGACCAGTGAGAAACGCCAGCACGTGGATTCGTTCGGCCGCCCGAGCTTCGAGCCGTCCACCGAGGCGGCCATTCGGTCGACGTTGCGGGAAGATCTCTACGTCATCTACGCCGGCGCGGTCAACGGCACGGAAGAAGCCGTCTACCGGTTCACCATCAATCCGCTCGTCGCTTGGGTGTGGATCGGCGGGGCGATCCTGGTGTTCGGCGGCGTGATCACGCTGTGGCCCGGCGGTGGCCCGTCGGAGCGCAGCCTCCAACGCGGCATGGAGGGCTACCAGGCCAAGCTCCCCGCCGCGGAGGCGGGCGTGTGAGGACGGCGCCGATCGGCCGGCGGGCGTTCCTATGGAGCGCCGCGGGCCTCGCCCCGATGGCGGTGGCGGGGGCGGCGCAGGACACGTCGGTCGCGCCCCTGTGGCAGCCGGGCGCGGTCGGGCGCCCGCGCGGGCCGGTCACGAACTACGAGAACGATCCCTTCATCATCGACGTGGAGCGGCGGCTGCGCTGCACGTGCGGCTGCAACCTGGATATCTACACGTGCCGCACGACGGACTTCACGTGCACCTATTCGCCCCAACTGCATCGCGAAGTGATCGGCCTGGTCGAGGAGGACAAGTCCGGCGAGGAGATCCTGGCGGCCTTCGTGGCGAAATACGGCGAGACGGCCCTCATGGCGCCGGCCAAGCAGGGATTCAACTGGGCCGGGTACCTCCTGCCGGGGATCGCCATCACGATCGTCGGCGTGATTCTCGCCTGGGTCCTGATTCGGCGGACGCGGCGCCCGGCGGTGGCCGTCGCCGGGGCGGACACGCCGGGGCTCTCGGCGGACGAACAGGCGCGACTGCGGGCGGCGATGGACCGCTTGGAGAGTTGACATGATCGAACTGCTGGCGGGCGTGGCGGTGGCGGTGGCGGCGCTCGCGCTGGTGCTGGAACCGATTCTGCGTCGCGATACGCACTGGGCGCCGCCCGGGGCCGGCGACCCCGACGACGACTTCACGCCGCTCGACGAATCCGAGTCGCCCAGGGTCCAGGCGCTGCTCGCGCTCAAGGAGATCGAGTTCGATCGCGCCACCGGCAAGTTGTCGGATGCCGACTACGATCAGCTCAAGGCCGAGTACGCACGGGCCGCGCTGGTGGCGATGGACGCCGAGCAGACGGGCGAGCGGGAAGCGACGGCGGTGGCAGACGATCCGGCCGAGGCGCTGATTCGCGCGGCGCGGGCATCGCTGCGGACGTGTCCGGAATGCGGTCCCCGCCCCGAGGCCGAGGCGACGTTCTGCTCGGAATGCGGCCGCCGCCTCACGGCCCCGGCCGCGTAGCGCCCCTCGGCGCGCCCCAACGCCCGAGCCCCGCGCTCCCATCGGGAGCGCGGG
>JBFGDF010000039.1:0-20936 GCA_041580775.1 Gemmatimonadales bacterium | reverse complement strand
TCGAACACGTCGAGCGCGTCGACCCGCTCGCCCGTGCCCACGTACTTGATGGGGGCGCCGGTCACCCCGTAGATCGACAGCGCCGCGCCACCGCGCGCATCGCCGTCGAGCTTGGTGAGGATCACCCCGGTGATCCCCAACGCGTCATGAAACCCGCGCGCGATGCGCACCGCATCCTGGCCGGTCATGCCGTCGGCGACGAGCAGGATCTCCTGCGGCGTGACCGCCGCCTTGAGGCGCACCAGCTCGGCCATCATCTCGTCGTCGATCTGCAGCCGGCCCGCGGTATCCACGATGACCGTACGGGCCCGCTGGCGCGTCGCCTCGACGATGGCGTCACGCACCAGGGCGATCACGTCGGCGGTTCCATCCGCCCCGCCGCCCATCCGCCCATCCGCCCCATACACCCCTACGCCCACCTGCTCGCCAAGCTGCCGCAGCTGTTCCGCGGCCGCGGGGCGGTACACGTCGGCCGCCACCAGGAACGGCGCCTTCTGCTCCCGCTTGAGCCGGACCGCGAGCTTCGCCGCGGTGGTGGTCTTGCCCGAGCCCTGCAGGCCCACGAGCAGGAACACGCTCGGCGGGACCGACGCGAACGCGAGCGGCGCCCGCTGCTCGCCCAGCAGGGTCACCAGCTCGTCGTGCACGATCTTGACGAGCTGCTGTCCCGGGTTCACCGTCTTGAGCGCCGCGACCCCGACGGCGCGCTCCCGTACGCGCTCGGTGAAGGTCCGCGTGAGCTCGAAGCTCACATCCGCCTCGAGCAGCACGCGGCGGATCTCGCGCAGCCCTTCCTTGACCGCGTCCTCGGTCAACACCCCGCGGCCGGTCAGGTCGCGGAGCGTGGCAGTCAGACGCTCGGACAGGGCGGCAAACATAGAGCCTTGCAATATAGACACTTCGGAGGGGTGGTGGGAGGGGCGGGAGCGCCGCCGCCGGAAGCACGGGCCCTTCCGTCCTGTCGCCTCTCCGCCCTGACCGTAAATTGCGGCGTGCCACCGACCTCCGGGCCTCCCGCAGATCCCCGCCCCACCGGCTGATGGCCGACCTCAGCGCCGTCCAGGCCCTCGTCACGATCGGCTTTGGCGCCCTCGCCGGCGGGCTCACCAACGCCGTGGCGATCTGGATGCTGTTCCACCCCCACGAGCCGTGGGGGCCGGGCCGGTTCTCCATCCAGGGGGCGATCCCCAAGAACCGGGCGCGGCTCGCCAAAACGATCGGTCGCACGGTCGGTCAGCGCCTGCTCACCCCCGAGGACCTGGGCCAGCAGCTGCGCTCGCCGGGCGTGCGCGAGGCGTTCGACGAGACCGTCCGACGGCTGGTGCAGGACCTGCTCGAGACCGAGCGCGGCTCCCTGCGCTCGGAGCTGCCGGAGCCACTCGCGGAGGAGTTGGACGCCCTGCTCGTGGGACTCGGGCCGCGGCTGGCCGACCGCCTCGCCACGTACGCCCGCAGCGAGGGGTTCCAGCCCGCCGTGGAAGGGTTCCTGGGCCGCCTCACCGGCGCCGTGGGGGAGCGACCGCTCGGCGAGCTGCTCACCGATGCCCGCCGGGCCGCGCTCCGCGAACGGGTCGAGACGTGGGTGGCCCAGGCCGTGGCCAGCGACGATCTGGAACACACCATCCGCGATTGGCTGGACCGGCAGCTCGTGCGCGCGGCGGGCGACCACACCCCGCTGCTCGACCGGCTGCCCGCCACGCTGGTGCCCGCGGTCGAGCGCGCCATTGCGGGGTACCTGCCGGTGGCCCTGGAGCGTCTCGCCACGGTCCTGCGCGATCCCGAGGCCCGCGCGCGCATCGAGCGGACCCTGCACACCCTGTTCGAGCGGTTCGTCCGCGACCTCATGCTGCACGAGCGGATCGTGGCCCGGCTCGTGGTCACCGAGCGGACCATCTCACGGCTGCTCGATAATTTCGGCCGGGAGGGGACCGACCAGATCGGGCGCCTGCTCGAGGAGCCGGCGATGCGGGAGCACGTGGCCCGCAACGTGAACGACGCGGTGCTCACCTTCCTGCGGCGCCCCTTGTCCGATCACGTCGTGGCCCTCGGCCCCGAACGGCTCGAGGGCCTGCGCGACACGGTCGCCCGCTATATCGTGACGGCTCTGCGCGACGAGGGGACGCGCACGTACGCCATCGACCGGCTCGACCGCGCCCTCGCCGGGGCCGAGAGCCGCACGTGGGGCGAGCTGCTGGCGCGGCTGCCGCCCGAGCGGGCGGCGCGCTGGCTCGGGGAGACCCTTCAGGGCCCCACGGTGCAGAGCTGGATTGCGGAGGGCTGGACCGGGGCCGTGCGCGGGCTGCTCGACCGCGAGATCGGCCGGCCGGAGTCGCTGCTCGGCGAGGGCGCGGCGGAGCGGATCGCCGACCGCACCACGCCCGCCCTGTGGTCGTGGATCGAGCGACAGGTGCCCGTAGTGGTCTCCCGGCTCGACATCCAGACCATGGTCGAGCAGAAGGTGCTCGGATTCTCGCTCGACCGGATCGAGCAGATCGTGCGGCAGACGACCCAACGGGAGCTGGACCTGATCGTGCGACTGGGCTTCGTGCTCGGTGGCTTGGTAGGAGCGGCGGCGTGGGCCGTGCAGGTGCTGGTGCCCTAGCGGGAACCGCTGCCCGAGCGGGAACCTCCACACGAGTCGGACGGTGGTCGCGGAGGACGCGTCAGTGAGGCCGCCCAGGGCGGCCGGCCCGTCGTCTGCGCTCGCTGCAGCGGCCGGAGCGAGCCGCCGCCGACTGATGTAGAGCTGGTTTAATCGCTACCGCATCTCCACCCCCGGCACCCGCGCCCAGCCCGCCCACGCATCGCGGGCCTCGACGAGCCGCACGGCGGGGCGCCCGTCGAGTGTCGCCCGCGCGACCGTCCAGCGCCGGCCCGAGGTCACCCTGCCGCCCCAATAGCGCTCGAGCATCGACGCGAACTTCTCGGCCGCGCGGTCGCCGTCCCAGACGCTCCACCACACCAGCGCATGGTCGCCGTCATCCGCGAACACGGCAAAGCGGTCGCCGCCCCAGCCGAGGGCACCGGCGGTGGCCAGCGATTCACTGCCGGTGCGTTCCTGCAGGACCAGCCGCGTCTCGAACTCGCCCCAGGTGTCCTCGTAGACCGGCTCGCCCACGATCGCCTCGGGCCGGAACCGGAGGGTGATGGGCGCGTCACCCGCACGGTACCGATCGGGGTGGAGCACCTGTTCGGTCGACGCCGGCATCCGCGGGCCGAACGGGAGCGTGTCGGGGTAGGTGCCGCCGAACCAGCGGAGGAAGTCGGCCCCCGCGAGGTACGGAAACAGGAGCCCCTCCCGAATCACCAGCGGCGCTGCGGCAAACACGGGCATCCGCTCCTGCTCCTGCCGGACGTTCTCACGCAGATCCCGCCAGAAATTCTCGAGGCGCGCCACCTGCTCGGATGACAGCATGGCGGTGAGCGACGCCAGGGTGGCCTGGCCCTCGAGCACCGCCTGGGCGGCCATCCGGCGGTCGTTCTCGCCGCCCGTGGGGTCGGCCGCCTCTCCCGCCTGCAGCAGCGAGTCGAGCGGCAGGTACTGGCCCTGGAGCGCATGCACCAGCTCATGCGCGAGCACGAGCCGGAGCTGCACCGGATCGGTCCCGTCCACGACGTACAGGGTGGTGGAATCGGGGTCGTAGTAGCCCACGACCTGCTCCGAGAGGACGGCGAGCAGGAGCGCGCGCAGATCGAGGGAGTCCGGCACCATGTGGAACAGCCGGTAGGCCACGGCGATGTCCGCCATCAGCGCCGGCGGATACTCCTCGTCCAGCCGTCGCACCAGATAGGCGTGCACCTGTTCGCGGGTACGCACGGCCACCACGGGTGGCGTGCGGAAGCGGAGCCCCACCGCCTCCTCGACGCGCGGCACGACGTCGTCGGTGATGCGGCGGACTTCTTGGGCGGTCTCGGGCGCCCGCGGCCCGCAGGCGGCAACGAGCACCGCGACTGCGATGATCGGGATGGGACGTGACATGCCCCAAGCTACAGTGGGGCGCCGGCCTCGTGACAGGCCGGGCCCCGACGCAGACGGGCCGCCCCACCCGAGCGAGTTCGGGGGAGCGGCCCAGGCGCACGGCGGCGCGGGCTCAGCCGGCCTTGCGCAGCCGGATCGAACCGTTCACGGTCTCGAGCTCCAGCTCACGACCGCCCGTCCCGATGGTGCCGCGCATCCGCTTGGCCGAGAAGCGCCCCTGCACGGTGATCGGGAAGTCGGTCTCGATCGCCCCGTTGACGGTGGACGCCTCGATCTCCGCACTGAGCGACGCGGGGACGTCGAGCGTGATCCCGCCGTTCACCGTGTGGAACTTCATCGTGCCGCTCCAGTCCGCGCGACCCATCGCCGCCCGGATGGAACCGTTCACGGTGTTGGCCTCCACCAGGCCGGCGGCCCGGACGTCGACGCTGCCGTTCACCGTGGTCGCGCGCACGTCGCCGCGCACGTCCTTGACGTCGACGTCGCCGTTCACGGTATGGACGCCGAGCCGGACACCGGCGGGCACGCGCACGGTCCATTCGACGTTCACGTCGTTGTCCCGCGACGAGTTGCGGCCGCCTCCAGGGCGGCATTCGTTGGGCCGGCCGCCCCGGGACTCGGGGTAGATCGCGCAGATCGTCACCCCGCCGTCATGCGGCACCACCTCGATGCGGACGTCGTCGGGGTTGCTGCGGCGGGCCCGCTTGACCGCGATGACCTCCGCCTCGGCACCGCTGGCCGCCTCGGCGCGGATGCTGCCCGAAACGCCGCGAATCTCGAGCGTCTGCCCGCTCGCAAGCCGGCCCGTCCACCGGAAGTCCTGGCCCGATTGGGCGCCCGCCTCCGCAGTGCCGAGTCCCAGGGTCCCCACCGCCATCCCGAAGGCGGTCATGAGCGTCACAGTTCGCATGGTGGTCTCCTCGTCAGCTAGCGGCGTTGCAACCGAATGGACCCGTCGAACGACTCCAGCTCCACCTGGGCGGACCCGTTCCCGAGCGTGAAACTGAACCGTCGGCCCGGCCGCGCCTCAGTGATTTGCACGCGGAACGCAGGATCGGCCTCGAACGACCCGTCGAACGTGGCGACCCGGACGGTGGCGTTGAGCCCCGGCGGCACGGCGAGAACGACGTCCCCGTCATGCGACGTGAGCCGGTACCGTCCGCCGTCGCGAATCACGCCCCGGTAGGTGACCGTTCCATCCACCGTGCCCACATCCACGTTCGTGGCCTCGATACTCTCCAACGTGACGTCGCCGTCCACGGTTTCGACCAGCACGTCCCCGGTCACGTCCCGCAACACCACATCCCCGTCCGTGGCGTTCGCCTTGACGCGCCCGCGGATGGCCTCGAGCAACAGGTCGCCCTCGATCGACCCGACCGTCACGCTGCCGGTGGCGCGGCGCACGGTGATGCCGCCTTCGACGCTCTGCGCGCTCACGTCGCCGATCGGACCCACGACGGTGATCTCGGTTTCCACGCCGTTCAAGTCGAGCGCCATCCCGGACGGCACGGAGATCTCGTACTCCACGAAGGCGGGCATCCCGTAGCGGCGCCGCGCGTCGACCCGCACCACGGAGCCCCGGATCTCGATGTGCACTTCGTCACGGCTGCCGTGTTCCGCCCGCACACGCATGCCCGGGCGATCCCAGGCGGTCACGCGGATCGACCCGGCGTGGCTCTGCACCTGGAGCCGGGCGCCCGCGGGCACCGCGAAGGTCGTATCCGTTTGCTGCACCGCTGCGCCGAGCGCGAGCAGCGCGAGCGACACCGTCATGGCCATGATCGGACTCCTCCCGTCAGGACGCCGCGGTCGCCAGGGCGGCCGCGCGTCGCATCAATTCCAGTTTGCGCCGCATCGTTTCCGCGAGATGGGCGTTGAGGTACGCGTCGCCCGGCTGCGCGGCCAACGCGGTCTGCGCGCGTTGGATCGCCCGGTCGATGCTGCGGAGGCTCTCTTCGAGCACCCGAATCGTCGACGTGTCGAGCTGCGCGCGATTCGCATCGAGCACCCGCTGCAGATCCGCAATCGCCGCGTCGTACGACGCCACCGCGGTGAGCCGCGCGCGCGGCCCCGGCAGCCGTTCCGGGTCCGGCCCGATGGCCACCGGCGTGCCGGCGCGCTCGACAGCAGCGCCGGTGAGCGCGAGCCACGCCGTGCCCGCGCCTACGGCAGCCACCAGCAGGCCGGCCGCGGCCAGCTGCGGCAGGGTGAACGTGAAAGCGCGCCGCCGCCCGGTCCGAAGGGCCGACGCGCCGGGCGCCGTGCTCGCCGGGACACCGATCCGGGCCGCGATGCCGGGCCAGAGGTCGGCCGTCGGCGGTCGGTCGGCGAGCGCATCCGCCCGGATCCGCACGCGCCGCAGCTCCGCGATCGTGTTGCGGCAGTCGGCGCACGCGGGCAGGTGCCGTTCCAGTGCTTCCCGCTCGCCAAGGGCGAGCTCGTCATCGACGTATTCGGACAGCCGTGCCGTCCATGGATCAGCGGTCATTGCCGCCTCCGTTCCTGCGTCTTCGGTTCCAGGTGGCCGCGGAGCAGCATCCGCGCCCGGTGCAGCTGTGCCTTGGACGTTCCCACCGCGATGCCCTTGAGCCGGGCGATCTCCTGGTGCCGGTACCCTTCGACGTCATGCAGCACGAACACGTGTCGTGCGCCCTCCGGCAGCCGACCGATCGCCGCCTCGAAGTCGATGGCGAGTTCCGGGGAGGCTTCGCGATCCGCCTGCCGGTCCAGCAGGTCCGCGCTCCCCTCGAACCGCCGTCGGTCCACCCCCAGTCGGGTGCGCCGGGACAGGATCAGGTTGATCGCGAGGCGGTGCAGCCAGGTGCCGAACGCCGACGCGCCCCGGAACGTCCCCAGCTTCTCCCATGCCCGCACGAACACGTCCTGCGTCAATTCGTCCGCGTGCTCGGGGCCGGTCATCCGCCGGGCGAGCGAGTGGATCCGCGCCACGTGGGCCCGGTAGAGGCGCTCGAACGCGGTGCCGTCACCGCTCTGGGCGAGGGCCACGTCCACGGCGTCGTCCGGCGGGTGTTGGGTCAGAGCGGCCACTCCTGCGCGCGGGTCGTCCATGCATCGGATTGGACGGCCCGGCGGGCGGGAAGGTTTGAAGGGCTTAGAACCCCAGGATCTGGGTCCGGTACCACGTGATGATGGCATCCCCGGCCACGAATGCCACGGCCGCGCCGGCCGCCAGGAAGACGCCGAACGGCACGAGTTTCTTGGTGCGGAGACTGATGGGAACGAACACGAGCGTGCCGAGCAGGGCACCCCCGAACACGGTGAGCAACACGCCCTGCCAGCCCACGAAGGCGCCGACCATCGCCATCATCTTGATGTCGCCGCCGCCCATGGCCTCCTTGCGGAACACCTTTTCGCCGGCCCACGCGACGCCATACAACAGCACGAACCCCACGGCGGCGCCGATCAGCCCCTGTCCCAGGGCGGACCAGCCGCCCGGGATGCGGAGCGCCAGACCGAGCGCCAACCCACCCCACGTGAACTCGTCGGGGATGATGTAGTGCCTGGCGTCGGTGAGCGCGATCCCGAGGAGCAGGGTGCCGAATACGGCCGCCGTGAGGGCCGTCCACGAGGGTCCGTACGCCCACGCCGCGGCACCCCAGAGCGCCGCGACGAGCGCTTCCACGAGCGGGTACGCCAGGGAGATCGGCGCGCGGCAGCGGCGGCAGCGACCCCCCAGCCACAGCCACCCCAGCACGGGCACGTTGTCGTGCCACGAGATCCGCTGCCCGCAGCCCGGGCATGTGGACGGCGGATGCAGCACCGACTGATTCCGGGGGAGGCGGTAGACGCAGACGTTGAGGAAGCTCCCGATCGCGGCGCCGAGTCCCGCGGCGAACGCGATGACGACGCCCTCAGGCACCGCGCACCGCCTCGTAGAGCAGAATGCCTGCGGCGACGGCGACGTTGAGCGACTCCGCGCCGCGAGCCAGCGGGATCGCGACCAGCTGGTGCGCGAGCGCCCGGATCTCCGGCCCGGCACCCGCACCCTCGTTGCCGACCACCAGCGCAAGCCGCTCCGGACTCGCTGCCCGGGCGAGGGGCGTCCCCTCGGCGGCCGCCACCCACAGCGCAAGCCGTTCGCGGCGCGCCCACGCGACGAACTCCGCGGGCTCCGCGCTGACCGTCGGCAGGCGGAACGTGGCACCCATCCCGGCCCGCACCACTTTCGGGTTGGCGGGATCGGCCGTCCCGGGGAGCAGCACGGCCCCGGCGGCCCCGAGTGCGAACGCCGTGCGGAGGAGCGTCCCCACGTTGCCCGGATCCTGGACGCCATCCAGCACCAGCACCGGCGCGCCGCGGCCCGGCGCGAGGTCGGTGAAGGCCCAGTGCGGTGGCTCGACCACGGCCAGGACGCCCTGGGACGTGTCCGTCTGCGCCACGGCCGCGAACGCGCGGCTCGGCAGCTCCTCCAGCGGCACCGCGTGT
The DNA here is from genome assembly GCA_041580775.1 of Gemmatimonadales bacterium. Classification (GTDB taxonomy): domain Bacteria; phylum Gemmatimonadota; class Gemmatimonadetes; order Gemmatimonadales; family GWC2-71-9; genus JAOTWJ01. Next base: position 12,511 of record JBFGDF010000039.1, on the reverse strand, counting down.
CCGGCCAGGCGCTCGAGCAGCGCCGCGCCACGCGGCGTCTCGCTCAGGCCGGGTCCGACCAGTACCCCACGAATCGACACGCCGGCGGCGAGCGCTTCCTCGACGAGGCGCACGCCCTCGGCCAGCGTCAGCCCGCGCCGCCGCCGTCCCTTGCGCTGTTGTAGATTGCGAACCACCGTGACCAGTTGCGACGCCATGCGTTCCCTCGCCGGACACCAATCTCACCATCCCGCGCCCAATCGGAAAGGCACGCCGTGCACATTGCGTTGACGATCGCCGGTTCCGACTCCGGCGGCGGTGCCGGCATTCAGGCCGACCTCAAGACGTTCCATCAGTTCGGCGTGTTCGGCACGTCGGCCCTCGTGGCGATCACGGCGCAGAACACGCACGGGGTGACCGCCGTGCATCCCGTTCCGCTCGCCACCGTCACGGCGCAGCTCGCGGCCCTGGCCGACGACCTCCCCCCAGCGGCGGTCAAAACGGGGATGCTCGCCACCGCGCCCCTCGTCGAGGCGGTGGCCGACGGGATCGCACGCCATCAGCTCCCCAACTACGTGTGCGATCCGGTGATGGTGGCCACGTCGGGCGACCGGCTCCTGGACGCCGACGCGGTCGAGACGGTCCGTGCCCGCCTGCTGCCGCTCGCGGCCCTCGTCACGCCGAACCTCGACGAGGCCACGCTGTTGGTGGAAGACCCGGTGGAGACCGAAGCGCAGATGGAGCGCGCCGGCCGCGCGCTGGTGCTGCTCGGCGCCGATGCCGCGTTGGTCAAGGGCGGCCATCTGGCCGGCGACGAGATCGTGGACGTGTACGTCACGCCCACGGAGGTCGTGCGGTTCCGGCGCGCCCGACTCGCCACGACATCCACCCACGGGACGGGCTGCACCCTCTCGGCCGCGGTCACCGCGGGGCTCGCGCTTGGCCGGCCGCTCGAGCGGGCCGTGGCCGACGCGCTCGACTTCGTGCATCGCGCCATGGCGGCCGCCCCAGACCTGGGCGGAGGGCACGGGCCGCTGAATCACTTCGTGCCGGCCCCCGCCGGCGAGGCATCGGCATGAGCCAGCCGATCCCCGGCCGGCCCCCGCGGGCCCGCGGCGTCTTCTGCAATCGCACGCTCAACCTGCGGGCAATTCGCGCCATCGGCTACGACATGGACTACACCCTCGTCCACTACCGGGTGGACGAGTGGGAACACCGCGCCTACGCCTACCTCAAACGGAAGCTCCTCGAGCTGGGCTGGCCCGTCGATGCGCTCACGTTCGACCCCACGTTCATCGTGCGCGGCCTGATCATCGACATCGAACTGGGCAACATCGTCAAGGCCAACCGGTTCGGCTACGTGAAGCGGGCGTTCCACGGGATGCGCCAGCTCGACTTCGAGGAACAGCGCCGCGTCTACGCGCGGACCATCGTGGATCTCAACGAACGGCACCGCTACAAGTTCCTGAATACGCTGTTCGCGCTGTCCGAAGCGTGCATGTACGCCCAGCTGGTGGAGCTGCTGGACCGGCGCGCGCTGCCGGAGGTGCTGGGCTACGCGGCCCTGTACGCGCGCGTGCGGCAGCTGATCGACGAAGCCCACGTCGAGGGGATGCTCAAGGCGGACATCCTGAACGACCCCGACCGCTTCGTCGAGCTCGATCCGGACACGCCGCTCGCGCTGCTCGATCAACATCGGGCCGGGAAGAAGCTGCTCCTGATCACCAACTCGGAGTGGCCCTATGCGCGCGCGCTCATGAGCTATGCGTTCGACCGGTTCCTGCCGGACGGCATGACCTGGCGGGACCTGTTTGAGATCGTGATCGTCCAGGCGCGCAAGCCCGAGTTCTTCAGCAGCCGGAGCCCGGTATTCGAGATCGCCAACCCCGAGGGCCTCCTGCGGCCGGCGCTGGGACTCACCCGGGGCGGCGCGTACGTCGGCGGGAACGCGACCCTCGTCGAGCATCACCTGGGGGTCTCCGGCGACCAGGTGCTGTTCGTCGGCGACCACCTGTTCGCCGACGTGCACGTCTCGAAGAACATGCTGCGCTGGCGCACCGCGCTCGTCCTCCGGGAGCTCGAACAGGACCTCGAAGCCGAAGACGGCTTCGAAGCCGATCGGCGCCGGCTGCAGGAGCTGATGGCGGCCAAAGAGGATCTGGAGTTCGCGCTTTGCCAGGTGCGCTTGGCCCAGCAGCGCGCGCGCGGCCCCTACGGGCCCCCACCCGCCCGCACGCCGGAGACCATCGACGCGGAGCTGGCCGACGTGCGCGCTCGGCTCGAGGCGCTGGATGGGGAGATCGCCCCGCTGGCGGCCCGAGGCGCCCAGATCAGCAACCCGCGCTGGGGGCCACTCATGCGCACAGGCAACGACAAGAGTCACCTGGCCCGCCAGGTCGAACGGTACGCGGACATCTATCTCTCCCGCGTCTCGAACTTCCTGCACCTCACCCCGTTCGCCTTCCTCCGCTCCCCCCGCGGCACGCTGCCCCACGACGCGGACGCGGCGGCGCTGGAGGAATAGGCGCAGCCGCGATCGACGCGGCCCGCCGGGAAGGACGCTCATGAAGCTCGTTGTCGTGCGGCACGCCATCGCCGGCGACCGGGTTGCCTTCGCGGAAACCGGCCAGCCGGACAGCGAGCGACCCCTCACCGACGCGGGCCGCAAGAAGATGCGCGCCAACGCCCGCGGCTTGCGCGCCGTGGTGCCGACGCTCGACGTGCTCGCCACCAGCCCGTTCCTGCGCGCCCGTGAGACCGCGGACATCCTCGCCGAGACCTACGGGCGGAAGGTGGACGAGGTGCCCGCGCTCGCACACGGCGGGTCCCGGCCGGCGCTGCTCGCCTGGCTGCAGGCGCAGCACGCCGAGACCATCGCCGTCGTCGGGCACGAGCCCGATCTCAGCCAGCTGATCGGGTGGCTGGTGACCGGAGAGGCCGCTCCCATCGTTCCACTCAAGAAGGGGGGGGCTGCGCTGCTCCTCTTCCCGGACCTGCCTCTGTTCGGCGATGCGGAGATCCGCTGGGTGCTGTCGCCCAAGCTGCTGCGCCAGCTGGGAGCCTGACGTGGCGCGTCGCCTTCCCCCCCTGCTCGACCTGCCGGCCGGCGCGGCCGTCGCGCGGATCGCCGGCAGCCACCTGGACGAGGCCGCCAGCGCGCTGCGGCGCATCAAGGACGCGAAGGACCAGGAAGCCCTGCACGATTTCCGCGTCGCGATCCGCCGGCTGCGCTCACTGCTCCGCGCCTACCGGCCCTGGCTCGGGCGCGCGGCCGGCAAGAAGGTCCGCCGCCGCCTCCGCGACCTGGGTCGCGCCACCAACGCGGCGCGCGACGCCGAGGTACAGATCGTCTGGCTCGAGGCGCAACGGCAGCACCTCGCGCGGCGTGAGCGGGCCGGCCTCAACTGGCTGCTGCGCCGTCGGCGCGACGAGAAGCGCCAGGCGTACCGCGCCGCCCGGCGCCATGCAGCCAAGGATGTCGAGCGCATCGCGCAGATGCTGCGAGACCGGCTGGAGACGCTCGAGGAGCGGGTCCCGCTCCGCTTCCGGGAGGCCGTTGGCCTCCTGCTGCAGGAGCAGGCCACCGAGGTCGAGCGGCGCCTGGCGGCCATCGCGGGCGCCGACGACGACGAGGCGGCCCACGAGGCACGGATCCACGCCAAGCGGCTGCGCTATTTGGTGGAGCCGCTCCAGAAGGAGGTGCCTGAGGCCCGCGCCGTCGTACGCCGGACCAAACGGCTTCAGGACCTCCTGGGGGACCTGCACGACATGCACGTGCTGGAAGCCGACCTCGCGACGGCCGTGGAGGAAGCGGCGACCGAGATGGCCCGGCGCCTGCACACCATCGCGGTGAGCGGCGACCGGGAGTCTCTGGCGCGGGCGCGCCGGCGCGACGAGCGCCTCGGGCTCGTCGCCCTGGCCGCCCGGGCCCGCGAGCGCCGCGACGTGCTGTTCGCCGAGCTCGCGCGCACGTGGCTCCGCAGCCGCGGCCAGGCGCTCCTGGCACAACTCGCCGCACTCGCCGCCGTGACGACCCCCCCCGACGACGATGTCGAGATCGAGCGGAAGTTCCTGCTCTCGGCACTCCCGCCCCAGGCCGACACCGCGCCCGCCCAGGAGATCGAGCAGGGATGGCTCCCCGGCGAGCGCCTGCGGGAGCGGCTACGGCGGGTGTGGGATGCCGGCGGCGAGCGGTTCTTCCGCACGATCAAGTTCGGGGCGGGCGTCCAGCGCGTCGAGATCGAAGAGGAGACGACGGCCGACCTGTTCGCGGCGTTGTGGCCCCACACGGACGGGTGTCGCGTGCGAAAGCGGCGCCATCGGATCGCCGACGGATCCCTCACCTGGGAAATCGACGTCTTCGCGGAGCGGGATCTGGTGCTGGCGGAGGTCGAGCTGCCGTACCCGGAGACCGCCGTGGAGCCGCCCGCGTGGCTGGAGCCGTTCGTCGTCCGGGAGGTGACCGGCGATCCGGCGTACGTGAACCTGAATCTGGCCGGCTAGTCCCTCAGCCCGCCTTGCGGCCGGCGACCACGCGCAGGGCACGGCGCGCCTCGGTCGCCTGCCACGCCACCTGCAGCGCCACGCCGAAGGTCTCGCGGAACAGGCCCGCCTTGCGGCGCACGTCCCACAGCTCCACCGACGGCTCCTGGATTGCGTGTACCGTCAGCGTCGCCTTCCCGCGGCAGACCGCACACTCGACACGCTCGACGAGCTGCTGGTGGCTGCGGTTCAGCGCCACCCCAAGGCGCAGGATCCCGGCGAGCTGGCGAACCAGGCGGCGGTCGGCTTTGGCCAAGCGGCCGAAGTTGGCGTGCGCCTTCTTGGGATAGGCCCGGCGGTGATAGCGGGCGATGTTGGCGATCAGTTCGATCTCCCGCGCGGAGAACCCCGCCAGATCACTGTGCATGATCAGGTGGTAGGCATGCTTGTGATGCTTGGCGTGGTTGACCAGGAACCCCACGTCGTGCAGCAGGGCGGCGGCGGTGAGCAGTTCGCGCGCCGGCGCGGGGAGCCGGTAGCGAGCGCGCAGCCCATCGAACAGCTGGCCGGCCAGCAATGCGGCGTGCTCGCCATGCCGCTCGTTCGATCGGCAGCGGCGCGCGAACCGGCGCACCGCGTCGAGCCGTTCCGGGGGTGCGGGCGGCGTGGCCGTTGCGGCGAGGCCCAGATCACCGACCATCGCGAGCAGGAGTCCGTCCCGCACCCCCCCGTCGTTGACGACGATCTGGCGGCAGCGTAGATGCTTGGCCAGCCGGGCCACCACCGCCGCCCCGGCCACGATGATGTCGGCCCGTTGCGGGGGCAGGCCGGGGATCTCCCGCCGTTGCGCCTCGGGAATCTCGAGCAGCCGCGCCAGCAGGCGGGTGACCTCCGCGCGGGTCACGAAGTACCCGTGCGGGTTGCCTTCCTTGCCCTCCCGCTCGAACCGGATCATCGCTCCGAGGGCCGAGAACGTACCGCCGGATCCCACGATGAAATCCACCGTGAGCGACGGCTTGCCGATCTCGCGTTCCAGCGCGCGGTCGATGTGACGCCGCAGCTTCTTCCAGTGCTTGCCGCGCAACGGGTCGGAACGCGCGTAGCGCTCGCTGAGCCGCACGGCCCCGAGGCGGAGCGAATGGATCTGGTCCACCACCAGGCCCGCCGAGAGCACCACCTCCAGGCTGCCGCCGCCGATGTCCGCGACCGCCACCGAGCGACCTTCGAGATTGAACCGTCGGGCGGCGCTCTCGAACGCGAGCCGGGCTTCCTCGCTCGTGGAGATGACCTCCATGCGCACGCGGTGACGCCGCCACGCCTCGCGTCGGAACACTCCCCCATTTTCGGCGTCGCGCACGGCGCTCGTGGCGGCCGCCCGGAGTTCGCTGACGCCAAAGCCATCCGCGATCGCCTTCATTCGACCGACCGCCTCGAGCGAGCGCTCGATGGCATCCTCGGCGAGTCGCCCGGTCCGTACGAGGCCCGCGCCCAGCCGGGTCATCTCCCGCTCCTCGTCGAGGACGCGGTACGCCCCGTCGGGCCCTACCTCCGCCACGATGAGGCGGATGGAGTTGGTGCCGACATCGATGGCCCCAAGGCGCGGGGCGGTGCCGGTCTCGTGCGGAATCGTCATGGCGTCCTTCCCCCGAAGGGACACCCCGGGTGCGAACCATCCAAGCTAGGCGGTTTCGGGAGGGGAGCAATGCCGGGCCGGGTCATTCCCCCGTGACGCGGCCGGGCGCATGCCACAGCAGCATGGCGATGGCCCATCCCACGGCCAGCACGAGCAGCAGCCCGTCGCCAGTGACGAAATACAGCACGCCGCCGGCGATGCCGATTCCCTCGGGCAGGGCCCACAGCGCGATCACCCGCCCGCCATGCCGTCTCCACCAGGCGTCGTCCTCATCTCGTCGGGTGAGCGGCGGCAGGGTGGCACGCAGAACCCGCAGGCCCAGTGTTGCGCCGACGACGAGTGCCAGCACCACGAGACGCATCACCAACCGTGCCGGCGCCGTCGCCGGATCCGGCCCGCCCAGCTCCGTCCGCAGCACGACCAGCACGCCAACCACGGTCAGCATGCCGGCGAGCAGCGCGAGGTGTACGATGCGCCCGGCGCGGGCGTGGGGTGGCGCCGGCGGCGGGCCGGTCACGGCACCCCACTGAGCGACAGATACACCAGGGCGACGAACCGCCGGCCGGCGGGGGCGCTGCCGAATGGCCCGTCGTACGGTCCGGTCAGCTGGAGGGCGAGCGTCTCCTCGAGCGACCGACCGGCCGCCAACGCGTCCCGCACGCCGCCGCGCACCGCCATCAGCATGTCCCGATACGCGGCCACCTCCGCGCGCGACGACGGCGGGCCGTGCCCCGGCACGATGATGGTGCCGTCGTCCGCCAGCCCGAGGACGCGTTCCGTGCCCGCGAGGAGCCCGTCCATGGTCCCGCCGGCCCAGACATCGAGAAACGGATAGGCGCCGAGTTCGACGATATCCCCCGCGTGCAGCACGTTCTGGACGGGAAGCCACACCATGAGGTCGCCGTTGGTGTGCGCGCGGGGGGCGTGGAGCAGCTCGATCCGGAGTCCGCCGACCGTCACGCTGGTGTCGCCCGCGACGGTCGTCGTCGGCAGCGCCGCGGGTGCCGCCGGCGCGCGATGCCAGTCGAGCAGCGCGATCATCGTGTCCTTGCGCGCCTCGTGCGGCACGGACGCGTGCGCCAGCACGGTCGCCGTCGGCGGGACCAGCACGTTGCCCGCGAGATGGTCTTCGTGATAATGGGTGTTCACCACGAGCCGGACGCGGGACAGCGCCGGCCCCAGCAGGCGGCGTAGCGCCTCGTGCGCGGCGGGTTCCCGCGTATCGACGAGCACCAGGCCCTCGCCGGTAGTCACGGCCAGCACGTTGCCGCCCCAGCCCCCGCGAATCAGGACGACGTCCGGCCGGAGCCGCACCGAGTCGAGCTCGCCCTCCTGGCCGCCGGCCGGCGCGGCCGCGGCGGCCACGAGCAGCCCCGCCACCCCGAGCCGCAGGGGCCTCACCGGATCGCCTGGCCGACCACCCGCTTGGCGAGGTTGCGGTTCATGAACCGGCCGCCCGCGTCGATCTGGTTGATCAGGGCCAGCTCGTCGGCCGACACGGGGCCCGGATACCGTTGCGCGAACTCGGTGGGGGTCATGGTGCGATCCACCCGGACGACGTCGATGCGCCACGGCTGCACTGCGAGCGCCGTCGCGTCCGTGAGTGGCCGGAACGTCGGCAGCGAGGCACCCACGCTGCTCTGGTACGCCCCCCACCGGGCCTGGGCCGCGTAGCCCATTACCCGGAACAGGACGTCGCGATGCCTGATGAACAGCACGCGTCCCTGCAGCACGCCGTTCTGCGTCTCGGCCACGAACCCGCCGCCCGCGGCCGGCAGGCCGTTCACGGTCGTCGAGGACGGAGAGCCGGACACCCCCTGCTGGGCGAAGAACGTGCGCGCGCCGTCGGCGGGTGACGTGCCCTGTCCGGCGCCGATCATCAGCACCACTTCCTGATTCGGCCCGACCGCCCCCACGACCGTCTTCTCGTTCACCGTCTTCCAGCCGGTCGGGAACGTGAACTCGAACTGGAGATCCGGATGCAGGAACCGGCTTTCGCGGAAGAACCCTTCCCGCGGGTTGGGCCCATACATCACCGCGTCGAGCCGCCGCAGGTATTCCTCGCGGCGCACGATCGCGGCACTCAATTCCTGCTCGGGCACGGTGGCCGCCCGCTCGAGCGTCTTCTCCTTGCGGCCGACGGGGTCTGGATGCGTGGACTGCCACTCGGGAAGGCGCGCCCCCGCCGCGGCCGAGACCCGCGACAGCTCCGCGAACATTTCCGCCATCTCGCGCGGGTCGTAGTTGGCCCGCCGCATGTAGCGGAACCCCAGTTCGTCCGCCTGGGCTTCGTCGTCGCGCGAGAATTTGAGGAACAGCACCTGGAGCGCCGCGCCCGCCAGGCCCGCGTAGTCGGCGAGCTCCGGCTTGAGGATCACGCCCGCGATCAGCCCCGCCTGAAACAGCGTCTGCTGCGTCATCTGCTGCACGGTGTGCCGCGCCGTGATGTGCCCGATTTCGTGCCCGAGCACGCTCACGAGCTGGGCCTCGGAATTCATGTGGGCCAGGATGCCGCGCGTGATGTACACGTGGCCGCCCGGCACCGCAAACGCGTTCACGGTGGGATCGTCCATCACGCGGAATGTCCAGGGCAGACCGGGTCGCTCGGACAGCGCCGCCAGCTGCCGGCCCAACCCGTCCACGTATTTGGCGAGCGCCGTGTCCGGATACTCGCCGAGCTCCTGCACGAGCTGTTGATCGTACTGGAGCCCCATCTGGATCTCCTGCCCTTCGCTCACCAGCGACAGTTCCCGCTTGCCAGTGGCGGGATTCACCGCGCAGGCGGCGGCGAGCAGAATCGGGACGACGACAGCGAACCGACGGATCATCGACACTCCCAGCTGATGAAAACAAGGCGACCGGAGCCGTGGCTCGAAAAGTAGCCAGGCACCGGCCGCCGCGTCATGCGCGTCCCCCCGCGCTTACCGGTTCACGAGCAGCTCCTCGAAGAGCGCAAGTGCCCGCGGATCGTCCGACTGCCCCAGCCAGAACAGGGCGGCCTTGCGAATCACGGGATCGCGGTGCTCCTGGGCGATCCGCACCAGCGCCGGTACGGCGTCCGTCCCGCGCTGGGAGAGCGAGAACACCGCGTGCTTCTGGATCTCCCGTTCGCCGGCGTCCTCCACGAACGCCGCCAGCTCGGCCGTGATCCGGGCGCCGGCTGCCTGGCCCAGCCAGAACACGGCTTGCTTGCGGGTCGTGGTCGGGAGCCGCTCGGACCGGGCCAGCGCGAGCAGACGGGGCCAGACGTCGACGCTGTCGGCGATCGTGGCGGGGAAGATCGCGTCGGCGCCGGCCTCCGACCGCTCGGCCAGCGCCAGCAGATACGCGGCGGCCGCCGGCGCGGCGACGACCCCCAAATCCCGCACGCCCGTGCCGCGGCGGTCCCGCCAGCGGCCCCCCACGTACGTGTCCACGTCCGCCAGCCGCCCGTCCCGGAAGGTGACCACCACGTGCGCCGGTCCCGCTTGGCAATCGGGTTCCCAGTCGTCCGTGTCCCGCACGGTCATGATGTTCCGGCCGGAGCCGCACACCCCCGGTCGGGTGGCGTAGGCCATGCGGACCGCGCCGTCGCGGATCTCGCCCCCGCGCGCGGCGAGATCCTGACCGGCGGCCGGCGGCGGCGCCGCCAGCGCGCCGACCCCGAGCACCCAGATGAGGCGCCTCATTTGTTGATCAGCTCGAGCAGGAACTCGGCGGCTCGCTGGTCCGACGACTGGCCGATCCAGAAGATCGCCTTCTGTCGGAGGTCCTTGTTCGTTTCGGTCCGGGCGATCTCGAGCAGCTTGTCGAGGGCCGCCGGCTCACGGCGCTGCGAGTAGACGAAGATCAGTTGTTCTTTGAACTCGGAGGACGTCGCCCGCCCGTACAGCGCGCCGAGTTCCGTCATCGACACCGCCTTCATCTGCCCCGCCCAGAACAGCGCCTGCTTGCGGAGGTCCACCGGCTCCCGCTCGTTCTGTGCGACGCCCAGAATCCAACGCGCGGTCTCCGCCCGATCGTCCTGTGCCATGCTGAAGATGATCCGTTCCTTGATCTTCGCGCTCGTCGCGCGGCCGTAGTGCCGCCGCAGATACTCACTGGTTTCGGCGTCCCCACGCTGTCCGAGCCAGAAGATCACCTTGCTCTGGAGCTCCTCCGGCGTGTCGCTGCGCTCGAGGAACTCGCGCAGCGCGCGGCCCGCCGCCGGGCTGTCCTGCTGCGACAACGCAAAGACGGCCTTCTCCTGGAGCGCGCGATCGGTCGACGTGCGCAGCACGGAATCGAGCGCGGCCACCGCCTCGGGGGCGTCCACCTGCGAGAGCCAGAACACCGCCTGCTCCCGCACTTCGGCGTCGGGGTCGGTCCGCACCGCGGCGAGCAGCAGGCTCACCGTCTCGGTCGCGCCGTGCTGCGACACCAGGAACACGGCTTTCCGCCGCAGACACACGGAGCCCTCGTCCCGCCGCGCGAGCACCTGGCGCAGAATCGGCAGCGCCTGTTCCGACCGCATCTGCAAGAGTGCGTTCAGCGCGAGCATCCGCTCGTCATCCTCGTCCCTGCACCGGTCGTCCCGTGACCCGCGCGCGCCGCGGGGCGGCGGCGCGGGCGCGACCGCGGGGGCCGGTGCCACCCCGGGGGTGGGCGCGACCGCCGGCCGGGGAGCGATGGGCGCCACGGTCTCGGCCAGCTGCGCCGCCGATTCCGCATCGCCCTGGCGCGCAAGCGCGCCGCGCAGCTGGACACGCAGGTCGCGGGCGTCCCGCGCCGTGCGCGCGTCCGGATAGCGCTCGGCTTGCTGCTCGAGCAGCGTGACCGCCGTGCGCAGCTCATCCCGCGTACCGACCCGGTACCGAGCGAACGCTTCCCAATAGTGCGCATCCCCGGCGTACCCCGAACGCGGATACCGCTCGCGCAGCGCGCGGAACTGCCGGGCGGCCACTCCGTAGTTGCCCGCGTTCAGCGCGTCCCGACCGGCCCGGTACAGCGAATCCCCGGGGTCCTGCTGGAGCCAGGGCATCGGCACGTCCGCTCGACGCGACACGCCGGCCACCGCCATCGGTGCCGCCGCGGGGACGGTGCGGGCCCGCGCCATCCGGGCGGCGGTGGGCGCCACCTGCCCGGCCGCCGGGCCGGCCAGCACGCTCATCAACCCCACGGTAGCCAGCCACGCCATCAGCAATCGGATCTGCATCAGAGTTCTCCCTGCGCGGTCGCGCGCGCCGCAACGGTCGAGCGCAGCTTCAACAGCACGCCGCGCTGCGTCATGCTTCGGTCAATGAAATCGAGCTCGTCGGATCCGTCATCCGCCGAGAACTGCGCAATCTGGGCGAGCACCAACTCCACGTCCTCGAGCAGCGCCCGGACGCCCGCGTCGGCGGCGATCGGCGAGCTCTGCATCAGGCGCGTGGTGAGCAGCAGCTCGCGCGCGGGCGGCCCGTACTCCGCGGGACGCAGCCCGCCGGTCGCCGCGTCGCTGCGGAACACGCTCAGGAACGTCTCCACGCGGCTCAGGTACCGGCCGGCCGCCAGATCCTGCGCGACCGTGCGGTTCCAACCCTCGGGCGCCGGGGCCGTCGCGATCGGGGCGACGGCCGGCCGGGCCGGCGACGACGCCGTGTAGCGCCCCACGGCGATGCCAATCGCGAGCACCGCCGCGATGCCCACCACCCACGCCACCCAGCGCACCGGCGTGCGCGCCGCCCGCGTCCCGCGCCGCTGCTGCCGTTCGGCGCGAATGCGCTCCCACATCTCGTCCCGGGGCGTCGCCGGCGGGCGCCGGTAGTCCGCAGCCAGACCGCGGATGCGTGCGTCGAACTGGTCGTCGTTCATACGGCCCACTCCCCGGCGAACGGCGCGAGCGCTTCCCGCAGCTTGGCCCGGGCGCGGAACAACTGCGCCTTGGACGTGCCCGCGGCGGTGCCCATCGCCGACGCGATCTCCTCGTGTGTGTATCCCTCGACATCATGCATCACGAACACCATCCGATACCGTTCGGGCAGCGCGTCCACCGCCGCGTGCAGCCGCTCGCGCAGATCCGGACTCGCCTCGCGGCCCGACGCCGCCACCCGCTCGGCCGAATCGAGGTCGGTCTCCCGTGCGCGGAACCGCTTCACCTTGCGCAGCGCATTGAGAACGACGGACGTCGCAATCGTGTGCAGCCAGGTCGACAACGCCGCCTCCCCTCGGAAATCCCCCAGGCGCTCGAACGCGCGGATGAACACATCCTGAGTGCAGTCCTGCGCCAGGTCGTCGTTGCCCGTCATCCGGAAGGCCAGTCGGTACACCCGGTCCACGTGCGCGTCATACAGCTCGCGCTCCGCCTGCGGGTCGCCGTCCAACGCCCTACGGATCAGCTCGCGTTCGTCCACACCGCTCCGAGGGTTGGTGTCCGTGTCCGATTGTGCGACACAGGCGGGGGGGAAAGGGTTGCAGGGG
>JBFGDF010000038.1:0-22320 GCA_041580775.1 Gemmatimonadales bacterium | reverse complement strand
GTGATCCGGGAGCTGCTGTGCGGGAGTGTTCGGTTCAACGACATCCATCGGGGCGTCGCGCGGATGTCGCGCTCGCTCCTGTCCCAGCGGCTCGGGGAGCTCGAGCGCGCCGGGGTGATCGAGCGCGTCGAGGCGGGCGGTCATCCCGAATACCACCTCACGGCGGCCGGCGAGGAGCTGCGCCCGATCGTGATGGAGCTCGGGGCGTGGGGCAAGCGCTGGCTCCAGCACACGCTCACCCGTGAACACCTCGACGCCGGCCTGCTCATGTGGGACCTGCAGCGGCGCCTCGTCACCGACCGGTTGCCCGCGCGCCGCGTGGTGATCCGGTTCCACTATCCGGACGCACCCAAGGCGTACCAGCAGTTCTGGCTCATGCTCTCGGCCCATGCCGTAGATCTCTGCGTCACCGACCCCGGGCACGAGGTGGATCTCCAGCTCACCACGTCGGTCGCCACGATGGTGGACGTCTGGATGGGCGACCTGTCGTTCGCGGAGGCCACGCGCGCCAATCGGATGCAGCTGACCGGACCGCGGGCACTGCGCAGGCAGTTCCCCACATGGCTGGGCTTGAGCGCGCTCGCCGCGGTTCCCCGCGTCCAATGATGCAGCCCCGCGTTCGCGACCCTGAGGCCACTCGGGAGGTGGCCCCCACCTGTTCCCCCTCACTACGGAGCGTCCCATGCCGCTTCGCTTCCTTCACCTTGGGCGGCCGCGAGCCGCCGCTGCGGCCGGGCTGATCGCCGGATTGGTGTCTTTCACACCGTCGCCGACACACGCCCAGGCCCACGATCACGTCGGCACCGTCGATTTCCAGATCTCGTGTGCCCCCGCCGTCAGCATGGATTTCGATCGCGCGGTCGCCATGCTGCATCACATGATGTACGAGCAGAGCCGCGCGATGTTCGCGCAGATCGCCGAACGGGATGCCGCGTGCGCCATGGCGGAGTGGGGCGTCGCCATGACCATGGTGCAACCTCTGTGGCACAGCCCCACGCCGGAGGACCTCCGACGGGGCGCCCAGGCCATCGAGCGAGCACAGGCGCTGGGCCCACGCACTGCCCGGGAACGCGCGCTCGTCGCGGCGACCGCGGCGCTGTATCGCGACCCCGAGGAGGGCGGCTGGTGGCCGCGGCTGCAACGCTGGGCCGACGCCATGGCGCAGGCGCGCCGCGACCATCCTGACGATGTCGAAATCGGCGCGTTCTACGCGCTGGCCGAGCTGGCGGCCGCCCAGGCGGCGGACGACCGCATGGCCTACCACGGGCGCGCGGCGACGGCCCTGCTCGCCATCCACGAGCGTGTGCCCGCGCACCCGGGAGCGATCCACTACACGATCCACGCGAACGATGTCACCGAGCGCGCCGGCCAGTCACTGGACGTCGTCAAGAGCTACGAAGGCATCGCGCCCAGCGTCCCGCACGCGCTCCACATGCCGACCCACATCTTCGTGCGACTCGGCGACTGGCCGCAGGTGATCGAGTGGAACCGCAAGTCGGCGGACGCCGCGCTGCAGTACCCTGTGGGCGACCGGATCTCGCTGCACTACCCGCACGCGATGGACTATCTGCTCTACGCCCACCTGCAACGCGGCGATGATGCCGCCGCCGGGGAGGTGTTGCGGCGGACGCTCGCGCAGGGTCCCTACGAGGATGGGTTCGCGACGGCCTTCCATCTGGCCGCGATGCCGGCCCGATACGCCGTGGAGCGGCGCGCGTGGCGGGAGGCGGCGGCCGTCGAGGTCCGCGCCCCGGCCTACGTCGCGTGGGACCGGTTCTCCTGGGCGGAGGCCCTGGACTGGTTCGCCCGTGGGCTGGGCGCCGCCCACACCGGGCAGCTCGTGGCCGCGCACGAGGCCGAGGCGCGGATGGCCGCCCTGCGCGACCACGCGACCCGGGCAGACGAGCGCGCCTTCGCCCAGTACATCGAGATCGACCGCCGAATTCTCTCCGGGTTCATCGCCCGTGCGGAGGGCACGGCGGACACGGCGGTCGCTCGGATCCGCGCGGCGGTGGACCTCGAGCGCACCATCCAGAAGCACCCCGTGACCCCCGGCGCGGTCCTCCCCGCGTCGGAGGCGTTGGGCGACCTGTTGACGGATCTCCAGCGTCCGCGCGAGGCGCTGGCGGCGTACGAGGCATCACTCCAGGCATGGCCGGCGCGGTACCAGAGTCTCGTTGGGGCCGTGCGTGCCGCACAGGCGGCGGACATGCCCGGCAAGGCACGGCAGTACGCGCGCCAGCTGTTGCAGGTCGTGGGCGACGCGCCCAGCGACCGGGAGGGGGTGCGGATGGCGAAAGCCGTCGTGGCGCGACGGTGAACCGGGGGGTCAGCGCCCCGGCAGCGGTGCCTCTTCCCACCGGTCGCGCCGGACCTGGGTGCCGATCACGGCCCCCACGGCCACCCCGACCAGGCCACCGATCACCGTGACCGCCCCGATCTCGAGTGGCTCGGGATCGGGCCAACGGCCGACAGGGCCAGCGCCAGAATAACGAGTGGCTTCACAGTCCGGTCCGTGGCTGGGGGTGAACAGGAGAACGGACAGGGTCCCGACGACCCACCGTGGCCCGAGGTTTCACCGCCCGGGTGCACGCACGAGGCGCCCGCAGGCCAGCTGGCCCACGGGCACCCGTTCACCACGTCCCGGTGGTGTTACCCGTGCGCCCGCGCCAGCACCCGATCCAGCGACCACGCCCCGCTGCCTCGGACGATCACGGCCAGCGCGAGTCCGATGGCGAGCAGGTGGAACTCGAAGCCCTCACCGGGCAACGCGCCGCTCCAGTTCATGAAGAACCCGTTCGCGAGGTGTGTCGTCAGGACGGCTCCCACCATCACGGCGGCGATCCCGAGCGCCATGAGCCGGCCGGCGAAGCCGAAGATCAGCGCCAGCGAGCCGAAGAACTCGATCAGAATGACGGTGAGCCCCAGCATCCACGGCAGGCCGATGCTCTGGGTCAGAAAGCCCATCGTGCCCTCGAAGCCGAAGCCGCCAAACCAGCCGAGCAGCTTCTGGGCGCCGTGCGGGAACATGACCAGCCCCAGCGTGATGCGGGCGATCGTGAGCGCGCTCTCGTTGGGCGTGCGGAACAGCGCGGCCCAGGCACTGCCCGCGGGGCGCGGGGCGGCCGCGGATTCGGCGCGCGAGACCGCCAGGGTATCGGTGAGACTCATCGTTTCCTCCTCTGGTGTCGTGTGGTAAAAGCCAGGTCTGACGACCGACTAAACAAACATTGATCCATCAAGTATCGTCTGAAAAAAAGGGGGTCAGGGCTCCCCGACCCGCACCTTCTCCAGACTGGCGATCAGCGCATTCAGCTCCGGGCCGGTGAGTCGCTCCGCCCACCGCGCCTCCGCTGCGTCCACTTCGGGATCGAGTTGACGCAGGACCTCGAGTCCCGCCGGCGTGATGAAACAGTGCACCTGGCGGCGGTCCTCCCGGCAGCGCTCCCGCCGCACCAGCTCCTTCGCCTCGAGCCCGTCGAGCAGCCGAGTGATCCCCGGCGTCTGCTCGATCAATCGGGAGGCGATCTCCAGCGTGGCCATCGGCTTCCCCCGCGCCCCGCGGAGAATCCGCAGGACGTTGTAGGCCTGCCCGCTCAGGCCGTACGGTTGGAGCAGCCCCGCCATCCGCCGCCGCAGCACATCCGCCGTCTTCAAGATTCCCAGCGTGGCCTCCTGTGCCGGCGACCGGAACGGCCTGGTCTGCTTGAGCTCAGCCTGGAGCCGAGAGCGGCGCGTCATGACAATAAGCTAAAGGTCATTAGTTGATATGTCAAGTATCGCTCCTTCTGGTCCGCCAGTGGGAATACAGGGGCAGCCCGGCGGCCACGATCGCGACTCCCACCAGGGCCTCGCGGGGGGTCTCCAGCACCGTGCTCACCACCAGCCAGAGAGCGAACCCCACGAACACGAGTGGCGTCCACGGATACCCCCACGCCCGATACGGCCGCGCCAGGTCCGGGGCCGTGCGCCGCAGCCGGATCACCGCGGCCGCCCCCATCGCGTAGAACACCCACGAGGCGAAGACGACATAGGTGAACAGCTGCTCGTACGTGCCGGTCAGCGCCATTGCCGCGGCCACCGCCCCCTGCGCGAGCAATGCCGGCACCGGCGTCCCGAGGGACGGGTGCACCCGTCCCGCCCACGCAAAGAACGCCCCCTCCCGCGCCATTGCGTACGGAATGCGGGCCGAGGTGAGCACGATCCCGTTGTTGGCGCCGAGCGTGGCGATGACGATGGCGGCGGCGACGAACGCGGCGCCGGCGCTCCCCAGCACCACGGTCGCCGCGTCCGAGGCCACGAGCGCCGTCCCGGCCATCCCCGCGGGCGCCAGGACATACAGGAAGGCCAGGTTGACCAGCGTATAGACGGCGATCACGACCACCAGCGAGTAGACGATCGACTGTGGCAGGACGCGGCCCGGGTTCTCCACTTCCCCGCCGACGTACGTGATCTCGATCCAGCCGTCGTACGCGAACAGCACGGCGACCATCGCGATCCCCACCGGGCCCCACAGTCCATCGAAGGACGCCGGGAGCCACGGGGCCAGCTGGCCGCTGCCACCACCGGGGAGCGCGAACGCCGCGATGATCAGTCCCGCGAGCGCGGCCACCTTGAGCGTGGTCAGCACGTTCTGCGTCGTCGCCCCCGCCCGCACGCCCGCGCAGTTGAGCAGCGTGAGCGCCACGATCGAACCGACCGCGACGAGCTTCTGGGCCATCGCCCCCAGCGGAACGAAGAAGCTCAGGTAAGCCGCGAAGATCGCGCCGATGGCCGCGATGGACGCCGGGTTCACGAGCACCGCCACGGCCCACCCGTAAAGGAATCCCCACACGGGGCCGTAGGCCTCGCGCAGATACACGAACAGGCCCCCAGCGCGCGGGAACGCCGCCCCCAACTCGGCCATGCACAGCGCGCCGAGCAGGGAGACGACTCCACCGACGATCCACACGGCGAGCACGAGCCCCGAGGCGCGGAGCTGCAACGCGACCATACTCGGCACGATGAAGATCGCCGAGGCGATCATCGTCCCGACGTTGATCGTGGTGGCGTCGAACAGGGACAGCTCGCGCTTGAGACCGCCGCTGGGGCCTGCCCCGGCGGACGCGGCGGCGAGCAGGGGTTCGGGCATGGCGGGGGAAAGTACCTGCGAGGCCAACCGCCGCCAGGTCGTCACCGGATTGCCGAGCCTTCGCCTTCCCTTTACTTTTCCGGGAGACTATTTGAGAGTCGTTCTCATCCGTAACCAAGGCTGATTGGGGCCCGGACCCCACCGAGCCATGGAGATATCAGGAGAAATGAGATGATCGCGCGCGTGGTGTTTGGCCTGCTGCTCACCGCAGCGCCCTCCCTCGTGGCACAAGACCTGGTCGGCACGTTGCTCGTGGCGCATGGGGGGAGCGACGAATGGAACGCGGAAGTCCACGCCGTTGCCCGCGCCGTGCACACGGGCGGACCCGTCGCGGTCGCGTTCCTGATGGGCGCGGGGGCACCGGTCACCCGCTTTCAGGACCAGGTGGCCTCGCTCCGGGCCCGTGGAGCCACCCGGATCGTGGTGGTACCGCTGTTGGTATCCAGCCACTCAGGTCACTACGAGCAGATCCGCTGGCTCGCCGGGCAGGTCGATTCGCTGGATGCGGCGATGGCCGAGCACCTGCATCACGCCGGCATCGAGCGGCCGCGGGATACCGTTCCGCTCGTCATGACCCCCGCGCTCGACGATTCCCCCGAGCTGGGGCGGGTGCTCGTGGACCGCGCGCGGGCACTCCTGGGTGGCGACTCGGCCAGGGCGCACGCGCTCTTTCTTGTCGGTCACGGCCCCAACAGTCCGGAGGACCACGCCGAGTGGATGCGGGCGATGCGGACGCTGGGCGACCACGTGCGCCGGGTGATGGGATTCCGGGACGCTCGCGCCGGCGTCGTGCGGGACGATGCCGCCGCCGCCGTACGCGCCGAGGCCGTGCGGGCCGTCCACGACCTGATTGCGTTGCAGGGAGCCGCGACGGGAGCGGAGGTGTTGGTGCTGCCGGTGGCGATCGCGCCCGGGCGCTTCACCGACCGCACGCTGCGCGCGGATCTCGCCGGCCTGCCCGTCCGGTACGACGCGCAGCCGATCCTCCCGCACCCGGAGGTCGCGCGCTGGGTGGAGCGCCGGGTGGCGGAGACCGGGCCCGCCGTGGCTAACGGCGCGCCGCGCGCGCCGGCTCGCTAGCCGACCCGGATCGTCTCCAGGCCGTGCGCGTGCGGCCCCGTCTCCTGGCGGCGGAGCAGCCACGCGAACAGGAAGCCCGCGAATCCGAGACCGGAGAAGATCCACATCCCGAGCGCGTAGCCGTCGGGGTTGGCGGCGCTCGCCCCGCTGACATCGTTGGCCCCGCCAATCAGGAAGTTGAAGCCGGCGAGTCCGATGTTCTGGATCATGGTCATCACGCCGTACGCGGTGCCGAGCCGCTGCTCGTCCACCAGGTACGCCACCGCCGGCCACATCACGGCGGGAATCAGCGAGAACGCGATTCCCATCATCGCCATCGGGACGAGCAACGGCACGTCCGTGTAGGCCATCAGGAGGTAGACCGGCACGAGGAGCAGCGAGCCCGCCATCATGAACAGGGCACGCCGGGCAACCCGATCCACGAGATAGCCGAAGAGCGGCGTGCACACCATGGCAAAGGCGGTGAGCAGGCTCGAGAGGAAACCGCCGTACTCGCGCGTCGTGCCGTGGGCCTCCATGAAGAACTTCACGGCGAACGTCTGAAACGGGAAGATCGCCGAGTAGAAGGTCACGCACAGCAGCACGACGTACCAGAACGACGTCCCGAACTTGAAGAGGTCCGACCACGCCACGCGGTCGACCGGTGCCGCGTGGCCCAACGCATACCGGACCTCGGCGCGGTTCTCGAGGATCCAGTACACCACGGCACCCACGACGCAGAACACCCCCATGGCCGTGGCGATCACGAGCGGAGCCTGCCAGTGCTCGAACGCCGGCTTGGCCCAGGTGGGGGAGTTGAGCGCTGCGAACGAGCCCAGCCGCGCGATCGTGAGGTTCACACCGAACGCGAACGACAGCTCCTTCCCCTTGAACCACTTCGCCAATGCGGTCGTCACCGCGACGATCAGGGATTCGGCCCCGATGCCGAAGATGAGGCGGCCCGTCGCCATCACCGCGAGCGTCCCGGTCGCGGCCGTCACGCCGGCGCCCACCAGGCACAGCACGCCGAACACCAGGGTCGCGCGCTTGACGCCGATCCGGTCCACCACGATGCCGCCGAGCAGGACCATCACGACGTTGGGCACGCTGTAGATCGCGTTGAGCAGACCGATCTGGGAGTCCGAGAAGCCCAGTTGGGCCTTGAGCAGGTCGGCGATCGGGCTCACCGCGTCGTACACGTAGTAATTGCCGAACATCGCCAGGCTGATGACGACCAGGACGAGCCACCGGTACAGCACCGGGGGCGGGGTCACCGGGAGTGGCGCGCGATCCGTCGCGTCGGCCATGCGTCGTATCCTCTCTTGCAGAAGTGCCCGCCCGGGGTACCTTGCTCACCGCCATGGACGACGTCCGCCTGACCCGGCTCGATCCCGCGGCGTCGCTTCCCGAACGGGCGACGCCTGGCGCGCTTGGCTACGACCTCGCCACGGTCGCGGACGAGCGGGTGGGTCCGCGGGAAACGCGGATTCTCTCCTGCGGCCTCCAGCTAGCCCACGATCTGCCGCACGATGCCGGCCGCGGCCTCGCCATGCTCATCCTGCCGCGCTCGAGCCTCCCCCTCAAGCACGGGCTCATCCTGCCGAACGCGCCGGGGCTCGTGGACGCGGACTACGCGGGGCCGATCGGGATCATCGTGCACAACCTGCGGGACGATCCGGTGACGCTCCCGGCAGGGACGCGGATTGCACAGGCCGTATTCGTGGAAGTGCGGTTCCCGGCAGTGCGGCTGGTGGAGGACGCCGATCCCGACCGGCGGCGCGGTGGGTTCGGCTCGACGGGCTGACCCCCCGCCGCGGTCAGGGCGAGAGCACCTCGGCGACGGCATCCCGCAGTTGGTTCAGTTCGAAGGGCTTGCCGAGGAACTGCGTGGCGCCGGCCCCGATCATCTCGGCCGCCGCGCCCTCCGGACCGTACCCCGAGCACACCAGGATGCCGACCCCAGGATTGACCGCGCGCAGCTGCCGCACGAGTTCGGGCCCGCTTCCCGGCATCACGACATCCAGCACGATCGCGTCGATCGCCGGGTCGTTCTCCTGCAGGGCCGCCAGCGCCGCGGGGCCGTCGTTCACCGCGACCGCGGCATAGCCGAACCGCTCGAGCGCCCGGACCACGGTGCGGCGGTTCATCTCTTCATCGTCGGCCACGAGCACGGTCCGCCGGGCCCGTGCACTCGGGGGCGTCGTAGCACGATCAGCGCGGTCGGCGGCGACGGGGATCAACAGGTGGATGCTGGTCCCGCGGCTGGGCGCGGAGTCCACGGCGATCGCCCCACGGTGGGCCCGCATCACCCAGTGCACGGTGGCGAGCCCGAGCCCCACCGATTCGTGCATCGGGCGGGACGTGAAGAACGGCTCGAACAGCCGCGTCCGGGTCGCGGCATCCATCCCCACGCCGCGGTCTTCCACGGTCAGCCGCACGTACGTGCCCGGCAGCGCTCCGATCCAGCGCGTGTCCCCGCGACCAACCTGCTCGGTCCGGACCGCCACGCACACCGGCTCCGGGCGCCCCCCCAGGGCAGCGGCGGCGTTGCGGACCAGTTCGACGAGCGCGTCGCTCAAGTGCCCAGCGTCGGCAGCGAGCAGCGGAAGGTCAGCCGCCACGTCGAAGGCGAGCGGGACGCGGGGCAGCTCCACCTCCACCCGTTCGGCCACCCGCCGGCACACGTCGGACGCCGGCACCGGCAGGGTCGTGACGGTCGTGTTCGGCGTCAGGCGGATGAGCGTGTCGGTCAGCTGCGCCCCGCGGCGCGCCGTGTCCCGAATCCGCTCGAGGCCCGCGCCCACGTCCGGGCCGACCGCCTCGTCCCGCAGCAGCGACGCTTCGGTGAGAATGCCCCCGAGCAGGTTGTTGAACTGGTGCGCGAGGCCTCCCGCCAATCGACTCACCGCCTCGATCCGGCGCTCCTCCGCCTGCCGGCGTTCGACGGTGCGCCGCGCGCTGCGGTCGCGGAGGATCGCCAGCATCTCCGGCGACCCGCCCCCGGAAAGCAGGGAGAACACGACTTCCACCTGCCGTTCCTCCCCCCCGCGCACGATCACGCCCTCGACGACTTCCGCGGCCACGGCCGCCCGGGCAAACCGCACCGCATCGACAGGCTGGAGCTGTTCACCGGTCTGAAACCGGAGGATGCCGTGCAGCGGAGTACCGCGCACCGCCTCGATGGGCCGCCCCAGCAGCTCGGCCAGGCGCGGGTTTCCGTGCCGGATGCGGCCCGACGTATCCAACACGGCGATCGCGTCGCCGGCCGCTTCGTACAGACCGCGGAACCGTTCTTCTGACTCGGTCACCAACCGGCGGTCCGCGCCGCGCAGGGCGGTCACGATGAGCGAGACGCCTCCCACCGTGAGCAGCGACAAGATCGTTCGCATCCGGGTAATGCCCGGCAGGACGGTCTCGGGCACCCACAGCAGGACCGCCGCACCCGAGCCGGCGATGACGATCGCCGCGAGCGCCGCCTGATGCCGCCACGACCACGGCGCCAGCCCCGCGGCTCCCACGATCACGATGGACTGGACGAGCAGCGCCTCCATGGCGCCCGTGGGATAGATCCACGTGACCAGCATGTTGCACACGGCCACGTCGAGGGCCAATACCCAGACCAGCGCTTGCAGGGCGGCGATGGACCGACGCGGCGTCGCCGCCCAGGCGACCACCAACGCCACGGTCGTCTCGAACACCCGCAGCACGGCGAGGCGCTTGAGGATGACCGGATCCATGCCCCAGCTCGCGATCTCCCACGTCGCCGCCACGATGGCGACGAACACGGCGACCGCCCGCAGGGGACGGACGTAGCGGTCGACCTCGCGCTGTCCGAGCGAGGCGAAGAGCAGATCGTGATCCTGGTCGCGGCTCACAGGTCCCGCGGGCTCGCGGGACGCGTCTGCGGCAGCGTCACGGACGCCTCTTCCAATGCGCGCGTGGGATCTTCCCCGGGATTGATGAACACGTCCTCTTCCACCCGGTGCTGGCGGTCGTGCAGTTCCCGGTACCGGCCGCCGAGCGCCATCAGCTCGGCATGGGTGCCACGCTCGACGATTTGTCCCTCTTCGAGCACCAGGATCTGGTCGGCGCTGCGGATGGTGGACAGCCGGTGGGCGATCACGAACGTCGTGCGCCCGCGTCGCAGCCGGCGCAGCCCGTCCTGAATGAGCGCCTCGCTCTCACTGTCCAGGCTCGACGTGGCCTCGTCCAGAATGAGAATCCGGGGATCGGCGAGGATGGCCCGCGCGATGGCGATACGCTGCCGTTGCCCACCGGACAACTTGACACCGCGCTCGCCCACGACCGTGTCGTAGCCCTGCTCGAACTCCATGATGAACTGATGCGCGTGGGCGATGCGGGCGACCCGCTCGATCTCCCGGGGTGTGGCGTGCGGCTTGGAAAACGCGATGTTCTCGGCGATCGTACCGTCGAACAGGAAGTTGTCCTGCAGCACCACACCCAGCTGCCGGCGGTAGTCGCGCAGCTGCACCGTCGCCAGGTCGCGCCCGTCGACGAGAACGCGCCCGCGTTCCGGCCGGTTGAACCCCATGACGAGTGAGATGAGCGTGCTCTTGCCCGATCCGCTCGAGCCGACCAGCGCGGTCGTCGTCCCGGCGGCAGCCTCGAGGGAGACCCCGCGGAGCACCGGGACGCCGGTGACGTAGGCAAACGTGACGTCCTCGAACGCGATGTCGCCCTCGACGCCGTCGAGGTGGGGCTTCCCCAGATCCTCGTCCTGTTCGGTGGCCATGCGGCGCAGTTCCCGGATCCGGTCCAGGCCCGCGAAGGCCTCGCTGATCTGCGTCCCGATCTCGGCGATCTCGACGAGGGGCAGCGCCACCAGCCCCGTGAAGAACACGTACATCACGAAATCGCCGAGTGTCATCGTGCCCGCGAGGATCGCGCGGCCGCCCATCACCACCATCACCACGCCGATGCCGCCAATCACCACCGTGGTGAACGCCGTGATGGCCGAGACGCCCGTGATGGTCGTCGCGATGTTGCGAAACAGCCGGTGCACGCCCTTGGCAAAGACGAGCCGCTCCGACCGCTCGGCGACGTACGCCTTCACCACCCGAATCCCGCCGAGCGATTCGGCGAGCCGGCCGGTCACGTCCGCGTTGATCTTGCTCCGCTCGCGGAAGATCGGACGCAGCTTGCGGAACGCGAACGCCATCGCGCCGCCGAACGTGCCGAGCACGACGAGCGTGACGACCGTGAGCTTCCAGTTGAGCCAGAACAGCACCCCGAGGCCAATCGTGGCCGTGACCAGGCCCCCCGTCAGCCGCACCAGCCCGGTCCCGACCAGGTTCCGGATGCCTTCCGCGTCGGTCATGATCCGGGAGATGAGGACCCCCGACTTCGTGGAGTCGAAGAAACGCACCGGCAGCCGCTCGACGTGCGTCTGCACCGCCTTGCGCATGTCCGTGATGGCCCGCTGTGCGGCGACGCCGAGGACCTGCGACAGCGCGAAGGAGGTGGAGGCCTGGACGAGGGTCGCCGCGGCGAGGGCCATGGCGAGCGGTACCAGCAGCTCGTGGCGCGCCTTCCCAATCACGTCGTCAATCAAGAACTTCGACGACCCGGGCAGGACCAGCCCCGCGAGGCGGTTCGCGATCATCAGAGCCCCGCCCAGGCTCAACCGGCGGCGGTGCGCCCACACCAGTTGGCGCGCTTCCTGCCACACGGCCGAAAGCTCGGGACGGGACTTCTTGGGGTCGGTCATCCTCACCTCTCCGCCCAGCCACGCCACGCGGCGCGCACGGCGGGTAGCGCTGACGCGCTGGCGAAAGCAGCCTGGGTCGCGAAGCCTGTAATGTAGCCGATTCCCGAGCCGTTCGGTCCCGTCCCCTGGCCGACGGAAGTTCCGCCGGTATCTTCCCGCCCATGTCGCTCGCGCTCATGAGCAGTGCCGGCAAGGACTGCACCCTGGCGCTGGACCGTGCCCGGCGCCGCGGACTGGCCGTCCGATGGTTCGCGAACATCTACGAGAGCGACACGGGACGGGTCCGCTACCATGGCGTGCGGCACGAGCTGGTAGAGGCACAGGCACGCGCCCTGGGCCTCGAGCCCGTGCTCTACGCCACCAACCCGGCGCCGTTCGACGCTGTCTTCCTGCAACTGCTCCAGGAGCTCAAGCGGCGGGGGTGTACCGGCGTCGTGTTCGGCAACATTCACCTCGCCGACGTCCGCGACTGGTACGAACAGCGCGTGGTGGCCGCCGGCCTCGCGCACGTCGAGCTGCTGTGGGGCGAGCCCTCCATCGAGGTCGCGCACGAGGTCGTCGAGCGCGGCTACCACGGCTTGATCGTGAGCGTCAACCTCACGATGCCCGCCACCCGGTTCCTGGGCCGGGAGCTGGACGCCGATCTGCTCACGGATCTCGGCATCACCGACGATCTCGACCCCTCGGGGGAACGAGGCGAGTTCCACACCTTCATCTACGACGGCCCCGAGTTCCGGGCGCCCGTGCCCTTCGGCCTGGGCGCGACCCTGGAACTCGACGGGCATCGCGTGCTCGACCTGATTCCGGGCAACGGCGGCGGCGGCTAGCGGCCCTCCGCGAGCCCGAGCGCGTCGGGCAGGTCGGCGACCGAATCGATCACGAGATCGGGCGCCGGGTCACCCGCGTCGTCCGCGGGCCGGAATTTCCCTGTCCGCACCAGCACCCCCATGCACCCGGCGCCCTTCGCGCCGGCCACGTCGCTCACGGCATCGTCTCCGACCATCAGGACGTCCGCGGGCGCCAGCCCCATGGAGGCCGCGGCTGCCGCAAAGAAGGTCGGGCTCGGCTTGCCGGTGAGCGTCGCCGTGACGCCCGCGGCAAACTCGAGCGCCGTGACGAACGCGCCGGCGTCGAGCGTGAGCCCGTCGGCGGTCTTCCAGTAGCGGTTCTTCTGCACGGCCACGAGCGCGGCGCCGTCGAGTAGCCAGCGAAACGCGCCGTTCAGGCGCTCGAAGGTCCAGGCGCTCCCGAGGTCGCCTACGACAACGGCCTCGGGACGCTCGGTGGTGCGCTCGAACTCCGCGAAGTCCTCGAAGGTCACATCCGGCAGACACAGCGCCACGCGCCGGATACCCGCGGCGCGGAGCCACGTGGCGGCCGCCACCGGCGCGGAGACGATCTCGTCGACCGTCGCGGCAATCCCGAACGCCGCGAGACGGTCACCCAGGACGCGGCGGGACAGGCGCGTCGTATTCGTCGCGAACCGGACCGAAAGTCCGGCCCGGCGGAGTCTGGCGACCGTGTCGGCCGCGCCGCGAATCGGGGTGTCGCCTTCGTAGAGCGTGCCATCGAGATCGAGCAGCACGCCCGCGACGCGCGTCAGGCGCACGCCCGCACCACGCGGGCTTCCACCGCGTCGAGCGCCGCGACGCAGGCAGCGCCGAAGTAGTAGCGGATCTCCTCCCGCACTCCGCGATAGAGCGTGGGGCCCTGATCCAAGCACACGAGCTCGCCGTCCAGCACTTCGTCCGCCGCACAGAGCACGGTCCCTTCGAACGTGAGCGGGAACAGGCAGTCCACGATGGACTTGAGCTCGTGGTAGTCCTGGCCGCGGGCGAGGCTGTACGCGTGCAGCAGGCAGCCCCGGCCCGCACGGTTGAGAAAGACGCAGCGACCGTGTTCCACGCGCGTCCGCCGGGCGCCGCCGCCCGGAAGCTCGTCGTCCTCCTCGACGCCGGGCTCGAACCAGCGCGCGCGCGGGATGCCCGTAAACCGCTCGAGCGCGTCGGCTTCGCGCTGGATGGCGTCCACGTGCAGCAGATCCACGTCCACGCCATGCGAACAGCACCAGTCGTGGCAGAACCCACACTGCAGACAATGGGTGAAGTAGTGCACGGTGAAGATCCGCGGGTCCACGCGCGCCACGACGGGAACGCCGTAGCGGGAGGGGAACGGACGGGGGAGGCGCAAGGTGCGTGGCATGAGCCTCGATCGTGAAACGTGAAGCGTGAAACGTGAAACAGTGGTCGCCTCAGGGCAAGCATTCCGCCGCGCACGCTGTCCCCGAGCCACGCGACGCGCTACACTGAGCACGTGCCAACCCCGCCTCCGGCCGCCCTGCAGCGTCCCGACCACCCCACTGTCACCCAAAAGTGGCGCGTGCTGCTCCTGTTGGCCGTGGCGGAGCTGCTGGCCATGGGGCTGTGGTTCTCCGCCACCGCGGTCGCCCCCGCCCTGCAGGCCCAGTGGGGAATCACGGCGGGCGCGGGCGCCTGGCTCACCATGTCGGTGCAGCTGGGGTTCGTCGCGGGGGCGCTGCTGAGCGCGTTGTTCAACGTTCCCGACGTCTGGGCCCCGAAGCGCGTCCTCGCCGTGGGCGCCATGGCCGGGGCAGCCCTCACCCTCGCGATCCCGCTCGCCCGCACGGGCTTCGCCGTCACCATCGGGCTCCGCTTCGCGACCGGCATGGCCCTCGCGCTGGTGTACCCGGTGGGCATGAAGATCATGGCCACATGGACGCGCGAAGACCGCGGCCTCGGCATCGGCCTACTGGTGGGCGCCCTCACGGTGGGATCGGCTTCGCCCCACCTGTTTCGCGCGCTCGGGGGCATCCGCGCGTGGGAGCCGGTCCTGTACGTCGCCGCCGCGCTCGCGGCACTCGGCGGTGTCCTCGCGTGGCGGTACGGGGACCTCGGGCCGTATCGGGCCCCGGCCCCGCGCTTCCGCTGGGCGTACATGACGCGGGCCCTCACCGTCCGACCCCTGCGCCTCGCCAACCTCGGCTACTTCGGCCACATGTGGGAACTGTACGCCATGTGGACGTGGCTGCCCGCGTTCCTCGTCGTCGCCTACGCGGCCCGCGCCTGGCCCGAGGCCGCGGCCCCCCTCACGGCCTTCGCCGCCATCGGGATCGGCGGCCTCGGCAGTCTCCTCGCGGGCCACCTCGCCGACCGCTGGGGCCGGACGCGCACCACCATCCTGAGCATGGCGATGAGCGGCGTCTGCGCGCTTGCCATCGGGCCGGCGATGGCGCTGGGCCCCGTCGTGGTGACGGCCCTCGCGCTGGTCTGGGGGTTCGCCATCGTCGCCGACTCGGCTCAATTCAGTGCGAGCGTCACGGAGCTCGCCGACCAGGAGTACATGGGCACGATGCTCACCACCCAGACCGCGCTCGGCTTTCTCCTCACGCTCGTGACCATCCGGCTCGTGCCCGTCGCCGTCGAGGCCCTCGGATGGCGCTGGGCGTTCGCCCCCCTCGCGATCGGACCGCTGGTCGGATGCTGGGCCATGTGGCGGCTGCAGCGGTCGCCCGACGCGGCCAACCTCGCCGGCGGCCGCGGCTGAGGTCGCCACGCACGCGAAGCGGCGCCCCGCGAGACCGAATGCTCGGGGGCGCCGCTTCCTGGGTTCCTGCGTCAGTCCGGTGCGATCGTCGCTCGGACGCCGATCGGTCGGCGCAGGCCGTTGCGATTCGGTCCGGAGATCAGCCCCGCGGACGGCGATCGCTTGCCCGTACCGGACCAACGCCGGTTCTAGAGTCAGACAATGGATCACCTCCTTGTGTGAGTGAATGATGCGGGCGTGAACACCGCCAGTATCGGGCATCGCGGCCGGCGACGCAACCCGCGACGTCACGGGATGGGCGTGACGGCCGCCACCAACCGTGCCGGCCCCGCCGCGGCCCGCAACCTTGGGAAACAGGTCGCGGGTGGCATAAGTTCCGTCCGGCAGCACGTGAAGGGTCCGGGAACCATGGGCGGGGCCGACTCCTTCCCCAGGGTGTCCGACCCGTGTCCGGAACGGCGACACGGCACACCCCATCCAGGAGGAGCCTCATGCAACGATTCCTCACCAGCGTCGGCGCGGCGCTCGCCCTGCTGCTCGTGGCCACTCCGGCGGCGGCGCAGCAGGACATGGCCCAGAAGGCCCCGCAGGGCAAGCAGTACACGGTAACCGGCACCGTCATCGACGTGTCCTGCAAGTTCGGGCAAGGCCTGTCCGGCGAGGGCCATCGGATGTGTTCGCAGGTCTGCGCGGACAAGGGCATCCCGCTCGCCATCCTCACGAGTGACGGGACGCTGTACGTCCCCGTGAGTGCCGGCATGCCCGGCGAGAGCCAGAACGGCCGCCTCAAGGAGTTTGCCGAGCAGACGGTGACCGTGAAGGGCAAAGTGTTCGAGGCCGGCGGGGCGCAGGCCATCCAGATCGAGTCCATCTCCCGGAAGTCCTGATGCGGCGAGGGTGGGGCGGGATCGCCGTGGTCGCCGTGGCTGCAGCCGCGGTCGGCGCGCTCCTGACGGCCGGCGACGCGCGGTCCGCGCGCGGCCCCGTGGCCCGCCCCAACCCTTCGGCCCAGCCGCCCGAGCTCGGCGCGCAGCCGGGCGCCCGACGGGTGCGGACCATCCACCCCGCCGAGCTGCTGCTCCCGGATACCGTGCGCCCGACTGCGCGCGCCCGGCTGCTGTGGTTCGAGGGGCGGGCCGCCGCCCCCACGGCGGACGGGGCGGTCACCCTCGGCCCCGCCGGTGAGCCGCTCCACGTCGGCCCCCGCTTGCTGACGCGCCGGCTGCGGTTCCGGCTCGACGGCCGCACGATCGCGTCGCTCGCGGCCGCGGGCGGCGACCGATACTGGGTCAGCACGCGTGATGGGGCCGTCCTGCGTCTCGACCCCGACGGCACGCCGCGCGATTCCCTCGTGCCGCCCTTCGGCTACAGCACGGTGGCCGCGGGCCCGGACGGGCGCGCCTGGGCCGTGCGCTCGGCGGAGCAGTTCGAGTTTCCCTTCAGACGGGCGCCGGTGCCGCTCGTGGTCCCGGTGGGCCACGCCGACTCGCTGCCCGTACCCGCCCGGCGGCCGGGGGTCGAGTTGTTCACGCACCTGGTCAATGCCGGGCACATCGCCGTCGATGCGCGAGGCTTCGTGTACTTCGCGCCGTTCATCCGGGACGAGATCGTGAAATTCGCCCCCACCGGCGACACGGTGTGGGTCGCGACGCGCGGCCTCCCGCACGGCGTCGACGAGCCCCGGTTCGAGCGGGCTGCGAACGGGCGACCGGTGCTCGACTACGCCCCGGTGAATCTCGGGCTCCAACTCGGTCCCGACGACCGGGTGTACGTGTTGTCCACGCCCGGGTACACGACCGCCGAGAGTCGCGTGGACGTGCTCGACCCCGAGACCGGGGTGGTGCTGCGCACCGCGACGCTCGACACGCCGCTGCCGACGCTCGCGGCCGACACCGAGGGCCGGGTGTATCGGCTCGATCCCTTCACGCTCCTGACGGGCATCGCGCCCGCCGCTCGCGACCGCCTGGCCCCGTTCGACCTCGAGCGCCTGGGGGGCGGGCGCGTGCGGCTCGAGGACTTCGCCGGGAAGATCGTGCTCGTCAACGTCTGGGCCAGTTGGTGCGCGCCGTGCCGCGAGGAGATGCCGGCGCTCGACCGGCTCGCCGCCACGTTCGCCGGACTCCCATTCGCCTTTGTCGCGCTCTCGGAGGATGTGGAGCCCGCGCACGCGGCCGCGTTCATCCAGGAGTACGGCTTCACGTTTCCCGTCGGGTTGGGACGGGGAACGCTGCGCGCACGGTACCACTATTTCGGCCTGCCATTCACGGTGCTGGTGGATGCCGACGGCGGCGTGATGTACCGTTGGGCGGGGTACGGCGGGGAGGCACAGATCGAGGACATCCGCGCCCTGGTGCAGGCGGAGCTGCGCCGCACCGGCGTGGCCGCGCCCGCCGAGACGCCCGGCGGACCGACACCGCACGCGCACTGACCCTTCCCTGCCGCCGCCCCCTGGCGGGGACCCGTCCCCCGCCGGCATGTTTGCCGCGAGCCTCCTCAGTCCCACTCGCGGCGTCCGAGCCATGACCGATTCCCCCAAGGTCCTCATCTCCGAGACGCAGCTCCGCGCGCGCGTCACCGAGCTGGCCCAGCAGATCTCGCACGGCTATGCCTCGGTCGACGAGTTGTTCCTGATCGGCATCCTCAAGGGCGCTTTCATGTTTCTCGCGGATCTCACTCGCGCCCTCACCGTGCGGCACCGCGTGGACTTCATCGCGTTGTCGAGCTACGGCATGAAGGGCGCCAAGCCGGGGGCCGTGCGCCTGGTGCTCGACCTCCGCGAATCGATCCGCGATCGTCACGTGCTCGTGGTGGAGGACATCGTCGATACGGGCGAGACGCTGGCCTACCTGCTGGAGATGCTCGCCGCTCGCCACCCGGCGTCCCTCAAGACCTGTGCGCTCGTGACGAAGCCGTCGCGGCGCGTCAAGCCGGTGCCGCTCGAGTACGTGGGCTTCGAGATCCCGGACGCGTGGGTCGTAGGGTACGGCCTGGACTACAAGGAGCGCTACCGGACCCTGCCCTACATCGGCACCCTCGAGGGCATGCCCTGAGCGCACACGCGAAACCGCCGGGGCGACACCCCGGCGGTTCGTGACCTCGTCGACTCCGACCGGCCGCCGTGCTAGCGGGCGTCCATCATCCGGTCGCGCGCCGCCCGGAACTCGGTGCCCGCGCGCCAATTGGGGAACGCCCGACTCGTCGCGAGCCGGTACCCCACATCGAAGAGCAGCCGCACGTCGTCGACCATGCCGCCGAGATCCCACGACGGATCGTATTCGTCGGCCGGCTGGTGGTATTTCTGATCGCGGTACTCGGCCTCGCGCTCCAGCGTCCACGCCTCCCCGTGCTCGACGTGATCCACGCCGCTGCCCGGGTTCAGCGCGGGCACGCCCTGTTTGGCGAACGAGAAGTGGTCGGAGCGGTAGTAGTAGCCCTTTTCGGGCTCCGGATCCGGCCGCACCACGCGATTCTGCCGCTCGGCGGCCAGCTGGACGAGGCTGTCCAGCTCGGAGTACCCCAGCCCGACGACCGTGATGTCGCGCATCCGTCCCAGCACGTTGAGCGCGTCCATGTTGATCGCCGCCACGGTCTTCGCGAGCGGCACCACGGGGTGCGTGCCGTAGTACTGTGACCCGAGCAGGCCCTGCTCCTCCGCGGTCACGGCGAGGAACAGCACGGAGCGCGAGACCGGGCTGCTGAGCGTGGTGAACGCCCGCGCCATCTCGAGCAGCGCCGCCAGCCCCGTGGCGTTGTCCACCGCGCCGTTGAAGATCTGGTCCCCCTCCCGGGTCGGGTCGGTGCCGAAGTGGTCCCAGTGCCCCATGTAGATCACGTACTCGTCCGCCCGATCCGACCCCGGCAGGACGGCGAGGAAGTTGCGGGACATCGAGCGGACGATGTCCAGGTCGAGCCGCACCGACACCTGGACGCCGAGGGGCACGGCCGCAAACCCCCGTTGCGCCGCCCGCCCTTTCAGCGCGTCGTATTCCTGTCCGCCCAGCCGGAACAGCGCGCGCGCCGTCTGCAGGGTGACCCAGCCTTCCACCGCCACCCGCGGCGCGGCCCCGTCCCCGGCCTCGAGGTTGAATTGCGGACCGGTCCAGCTGTTGCGCACCACGTCCCAGCCGTACGCCGCAGGTTCCGTCTCGTGCACGATCAGCGCGCCGGCGGCCCCCTGGCGGGCGGCTTCCTCGAACTTGTAGGTCCAGCGACCGTAGTAGGTCATGGCGCGGCCGCGGAACAGCGCCGTGTCGCGCGTCGCGAAGCCCGGGTCGTTCACCAGGATCACGACCGTCTTGCCTCTGACGTCGAGGCCGGCGTAGTCGTTCCAGCCGTACTCCGGCGCGACGACCCCGTACCCCACGAACACCAGCTCCGAGTTCTGCAGTTGCGAGACCTCGGTGACGCGCTTCGTGAACGCGACGAAATCGTCGCCCCAGGCGAACCGTGCCACCGCCCCACCGCTCCGCGCGGTCAGCGCCGCGCCGGACTTGACCGTGGTGCGGACGAGCGGCACGTCCTGATACCAGCTGTCGCCGTTCCCCGGCCGCAAGCCCAGGCCTGCGAACTCCCGCTGCAGGTACGCCAACGTCCGCTCTTCGCCCACAGACGACGGGCCGCGCCCGGCAAAGGAATCCGAGGCGAGTATGACAATGTGCTTCTGAAGGCCGCGGGCGGTGATGGACTCCACGGCCGCGCCCGGCGGGCCGGCGGGGGCGCACCCCACCGCGAGGGCGGCGAAACCGAGCATCCAGGGTCTGCGGGGACGCTGCATCCTGTGCCTCCGTGCATCCGCTGTCGAAGATCGGGCCATCACGCCTGCGCGGACGGCCGCTGTGCCGAGCGGAAGATACAGGAGCGGCGCGCCCGGCGCGCGCCTCAGGACGCGGCTTCGACCGGCTCGGACGCTGGGGCGGGAGCTGCGGACGTGCGGGCGGCGGCGCGGCGTGCGCGCCGCCGCAGCCGCAACACGAGGAGGGTGACGAGCGCGATCCCAAACAGCACGGGCTCGCGCGTATCCGCCTTGACCAGCCAGAGGAAGTGCAGCACGCCGCCCGCCGCGGCGACGTACGCCAGGCGATGCAGCCGCTGCCACCGCGCCCCGAGCCGGCGGATCCACCCGCGGGTGGACGTCACGGCCAGCGGAATCAGGAGCACGAAGCTCGTAAACCCGACCGTGATGTACGGTCGCTCCAGCACGTCCTCGACGATGAACGACCAGGCGAAGAACTGGTCGAGGACCAGGTACGTCAGGAAATGCAGGGTGGCATACGTGAACGCGAACAGTCCGAGCATCCGGCGGTACCGGGCCACGCCGTTCCAGCCGGTGATCCGGCGCAGCGGGGTTACGGCGAGGGTGACCAACAGCAGGCTCAGGGCCCACCACCCGGTTCGATGGGTGATGGCCTCGATGGGGTTGGCACCCAGACGGTCACGCAGCGTATCGGTGACCAGGAGCAGGGCCGGCAGCAGCGCGGCGAGAAACACCGCGGGCTTGCCCAGACGACGAACGACCTCGGCGGACGGCCTCATCAGAAGTTCCGACGCAGGTCCATCCCGGCGTAGAGCGGTCCGACCTGATCGGCGTACCCGTTGAACAGCAGCGTGGGCCGATGGCGGAACTCGCCCAAGCGGCGCTCCCGCTTCTGGCTCCACCGGGGGTGGTCCACCGCCGGGTTCACATTCGCATAGAACCCATACTCGTTCGGTGTGGCCGCCTGCCAGGAGTTGACCGGCTGCCGGCTGACGAGCCGGATCCGCACGATGGACTTGATGCTCTTGAACCCGTACTTCCACGGCACTACCAGCCGGATCGGGGCCCCGTTCTGCGGCAGCAACATGCGCCCGTAGAGTCCGACGGAGAGTATCGCGAGGGGGTGCATCGCTTCGTCGAGCCGGAGCCCTTCCACGTACGGCCAGTCCAGGACGCGGCGCTTCTGTCCCGGCATCTGTTCGGGATCGTAGAGCGTGGTGAACTCGACGAAGCGGGCCCGGCCGGTCGGTTCCACGTGCGTGAGCAGGCGCCCCAACGGGAAGCCGAGCCACGGGATCACCATGGACCACGCCTCGACGCACCGCAGCCGGTACACACGCTCCTCGGGCGGGAACAGGCGGATCAGCTCGTCCACGTCGTAGACACCCGGCTTGCCGACTTCGCCCTCGATGGTAACCGTCCAGGGCCGTACGCGCAGCGATCCGGCGTGCTTCGCGGGATCCCCCTTGCCCGTGCCGAACTCGTAGAAGTTGTTGTACGTCGTGACGTCTTCGAATGGCGTCAGGGGGTCGTCAGACGCCGGGGAGTCGGCGGCGGTGGATCGCCCGCGGTCACAGGCGGCCAGCAGCGACGGCGCCACCAGCCCGGCCGCGGCGATGCCTGCGGCTCGCCGAATGAACGCCCGCCGGTCGCGGTACAGGGCTTCGTCGGTGATCTCGCGGCTCGGGATATCCGCCGCACCTCGTATCAGCACGCGTCACTCCAATCGTGCGGTTCGGGATTGGCCTGCACCGGACTAAACCCGACAGCCCGCCGGGAAGTTCCCGGGCTGGCGGCGGCGCGGCCGGTCAGCCGGACGCGCCCGGCAACTGCAGTCGGACCGTGGTCCCCCGGCCGACTTCACTCTCGACCGCGATGGTCCCGCCCCACGACTCGACGAGCCGCCGGCAGATGGCGAGGCCCAGGCCGGTGCCGCTGGTGGTCGTCGAGAACTGCGGCTCGAAGATGCGCGGCAGGTCATCGGCAGCGATGCCGCGCCCATCATCGCGCACGGCCACGCCGGCGCCGCCGTCCTCCCCGGCGACGCGAATGCCGATCGTGGTCGCGCCGGCCGCGCGCGCGTTC